>NZ_JBPCPN010000052.1:0-56958 GCF_050999135.1 Candidatus Dormiibacter sp.
GCTCCGGCCCTCTAGCAGGACCGCGTCCACCAAGTAGCGCCCTCGAGACATCACGCACCTCCCAGCGTTGCTGGGTGTCCACTATGTCCCGAGACACCTGTCCTCTATGTGCTGAACTCGCACACCCTCGGGTCCACCACCCCTGAGTTCGTGATAAGCGCCTTAAGAGAGACCCAGCTTGGTTGCTCTGCCGGCCGACTGGGAAATAGAGCAGAGCTAGGCCATCGCCTCAGCCGGGTCTCGGCGACTGTGGATCGGGTTCGCATGAGCCGCCTTCACTAGGCCCGTCTCCGCCTCTGTGAGTCAGGTGCTATGATCGGTACGTTCTGATGAATGAGAAAGTTCTGCACATGACCGCTGAGCAGCATGCTTTCGTCGAGGACATGGGCCAGCTCATGACTGGCTGGGGTATCGCCCGGAACACCGGCCGGATCTGGGGCTACCTCCTCCTCCACCAGAGGCCGGCCAACCTGGACGAGATAGCAGGTGAACTGGAGATCGCGAAGAGCGGCGTCAGCGTGGCGACCCGGCAGCTCGTGCAGCTCGGGCTGGCCCGGGGGATCGGCGAACGCGGCAGCCGGCGCCTGCTCTACGAGGCGCTGTCCGACCTGGAGGGCATCTTCGCCGCCCGCAACGCGGGGCTGATGGCGCTTCTCCAAACGCTGCGGCAGGGCGCCGAGGCGGCCGCAGCCGGCGTTGGCAAGGAGCGATTGTCGGCGATGGCGACCATGGTCCAGGAGTTCGTGGACATGGTTCCGACACTGCTCAGACAGCTGCGCGAGATGCGCGATACGCCTGACAGGAAAAAGGCATGACGAGCGCCATCCGCACAGATGCGCTGACCAAGGACTACGGAGCCGGGCGCGGGCTGTTCGACCTCGGCCTGGAGGTCGCGGAGGGCGAGGTCTTCGGCTACCTGGGGCCGAACGGCGCCGGCAAGACCACCACCATCCGTCTCCTCATGGGCCTCGCGCGGCCGACCCGAGGCTCGGCCACGATCTTCGGGCTTGACTGCCAGTCGCAGGCGGTCGAAGTGAAGCGACACGTGAGCTACGTCCCTGGCGAGCTACCGCAATTTGGTTCGCTGCGGGGCCGAGAGGTCATCTCCTACCTGGGCGCCATGGCGGGCGGCGTCGACCAGGTCCAAGTCAAGCAGCTCAGCGAGCGCCTGGAGCTCGACTTGAACCGGCGCTTCCGCGAGTACAGCACAGGCAACAAGAAGAAGCTCGCCCTGGTGCTCGCCTTCATGAACCGCCCTCGGCTGCTGATCCTCGACGAGCCGACAAGCGGCCTCGATCCGCTCAACCAGCAGCAGTTCTACTCCCTTGTGCATGAAGTGCGGCAGGGCGGGGCGACTGTCTTCCTGTCGTCCCACGTGCTCTCGGAGGTCCAGCACGTCTGCGACCGGGTGGGCATCATCAGGGGCGGCAGGTTGGTGAAGGTCGCCAGCCTGGAAGAGCTGCACGAGATCCGCATGCACAGCGTCGAGATGGAATTCGACGGCGGGGTGCCGGTGGAGGCGATCCGGGCGGCGGAGGGCGTCGACGAGGTGACGGTGCAGAACCAGCGCCTCCGCTGCGTCGTGCACGGCAGCTTCGAGCCGCTCCTGGCCGCCATCTCACGCGCGCGCGTCGTGAATCTCACCAGCCACGAGCCGAGCTTGGAAGAGATGTTCCTGGTGTACTACGCGGGAACCGAGAAGGAGCCGGTGGCTCAGCCATGCTGAGATACGCGTTTCGCCTTCACCGCTGGGGCATGATCGGGTACTCCCTGGTAGCCGCCTTCTCCACGTACGTGCAGAGCTCCGCCTTCGAGCAGGCGGCGGGCGCCACGCCGGCCAGCCGTGCCGCCTTTGCCCGCAGCATGGGCGCGCTCGCCGCCCAGCTCAGCTACCTGCTGCCGCCTCCTCACCGGCTGGACACGCTTGCCGGCTACGTGGCATGGCGGTCGTATGGCAGCCTGCCGCTGATCCTGATGGTGTGGGCGATAGCGTCCGCCGCGGGAGCCGTCCGCGGCGACGAGGAGAAGCAGCTGGTCGACAGCTGGCTGGCTCAAGGCGTCTCGCGCGCCCGGTTGGTGGCCGGGCGGCTGGCGGCCTTCGCAGCCGCGTCGTTGGTCGCATGCGCTGTGGGCGGCGTCTTTGCGCTGCTGGGCGCGGCTCGGGTGGATCCGCTGGGTCTGGGCCCCGTGGCCGGTCAGACGCTCGCGCTCTGGCTGTTCGCCGTCACCTCCTTCAGCCTCTGCTACCTGGTAGCGCAGCTCGCCTCGACCACACGAGGGGCGCAGGCGGGTGGAGCGGCCCTGATGATGGTCCTCTATATCTGCAACGTCCTCGGCCGGACGCAGCACTCGCTCGACTGGCTGGCATGGGCGTCGCCGTTCAGGTGGTACGACGCCACCGACGTGCTCCCTCCCGGTGGGCACCTGGACGTGGTAGGCCTCGTGCTCAGCCTCGCCACCGCCCTCGCCGCCGCCGTCCTGTCAGCGCTCGCGTTCGCCCGCCGCGATCTCCGACGTCCACTGTTTCCGCGGCGGGTCAGCACCCGCCGCGCGAGGCAAGCGGCGCCGTCGCCGCTGCTGACCTGGCCGGTGGGACGGCTCCTCTACCGCCAGCGGTCGGTACTGCTCGGCTGGGGAGCGATCGTCGCAGTACTGGCGGTCTTCATGGTGTCGCTGGCGCGGGGAACCGTCGACAGCTTGAATGGGCTGCCGGCGATGCACGCCTGGCTCACTCGTGGCAGCGGCGGGGATCCCTATCGCGGGTTCATCGCCACCTTCTGGTTCGGCATCGCCCAGCTGCTGCTCGCCGGCTTCGCCATCCACATTGTCTCCATCTGGGGCGCTGACGACACCGAGGGCATCCTGGCCGCAGAACTTAGCACCCCGCGGCATCGCTGGGCGGTCCTCGCCGAGCGCGCGGTAGCGGCGGTCTTCGGGATCGCCCTGCTCGCGGCAGCCGGATCGCTGCTGACGGGGATCGCGGCCGCCGCCTCCGGCACCAGGCTTGACGCCGCCGGCGTCTTCCAAGCCTCGTGGCTGCTAATCCCCTTCGCGCTCACCTTCGCGGCGGTCGGCGCCGTCGCCGACGCCGAGTGGCCGCGGGCGGTGGTCGGCGTGCTGGGCGCGCTCGCGTTCCTCAGCTACATGATCTACGAGCTGGCCCCGCTCCTGAACTGGCCGAGCTGGCTTTCCAACCTATCTGTGTTCCAGCTCTACGGGACTCCCCTCCTGACGGGCGTGAATTGGGCTGGCCTCTGGGCGATGCTCGCCATCGTCGTCGTCGGCTTTGGCCTGGCGACGGTGCTGATGCAGAGGCGGGAGGTCGTCACCTAAATCGGGCTGGCGCGGCCGGCCCTGAGAGTCCGGCTAGGGGACGTTGGTCCCGGAGTGCCCTGGCTCAGAGACACGAGGGGCACTATCATTTGGCCTGGAGCCGAGTTTCGGCCGAGCCGGTTCCCCCGAGAAAGGGCTAGATCGGCCGCATGCGATCCAGGGGAGGAGTCGATGGCAACTGAGCTCAAGGTTCTGCAGGTATCCCTCGAGGACAGGCCGGGAGCCCTCGCCGACGTCGCCGGCGCGATCGCCGCGGCGGGAATCAACGTCGAGGCAGTGCTCGCCTATTCGGTCGGCGGCCAGACGGAGGCGCACTTGGCATTCGTCGATGGCGAGGCGGCCAGAAGCGCCCTGGAAGGCGCTGGGCACCGGGTGGCCGGCGAGCGCAACGCTTTCGTGGTCCAGATGGAGGACCGGGTGGGAGCTCTGGCTGAGCTGACGCAGCGACTCGCTGGCGCAGGCGTGAACCTCTCTCTCACTCACCTCGCCACGAACAATCGGCTCCTGCTCTCGGCCGACGACGAGGGAACCCTGCGCTCCCTGGTGTAGCCGACCGGCGGGACCTCCAGTGGGCACCCTTGACAAGAGCGGCGTCAGGGGCGAACGCTAGTCAGACGGGGAATGTTGGCGGCGAGTCTGGCCGCAGGTAAATGTTCGATGAGGCAAGAGATTGCCCAGGTCGAGTTAGCTGAGAGGAGCGAGGCACATGGCGGTGGAAACGAAGATGCGCAAGTTCATGAACGATCCGGCCAACGTGGTGAAGGAGTCACTGGCAGGACTGGCTGCCGCGCACCCCAACCTGCTGCGCTACGACTCGGCCGCCCAGATAGTCGTCCGCAAGGACGCCCCCAAGCAGGGCAAGGTGGCTTTGATTTCAGGTGGCGGCTCCGGGCACGAGCCCCTTCACGGCGGCTTCGTCGGGCTCGGCATGCTCGACGCCGCCTGCCCGGGTGAGGTCTTCACCTCACCGGTACCTGACCAGATGCTCGCAGCCACCAAGGCAGTGGACGGCGGGGCCGGCGTCGTCCACATAGTGAAGAACTACACGGGCGACGTGATGAACTTCAAGATGGCCGCGGAAGACGCCGCCGACGACGGCATCAAGGTCTCAGCGATAGTCATCGACGACGATGTGGCGGTGCAGGACTCGCTCTACACTGCCGGCCGGCGCGGCGTCGGCGCCACCGTCCTGGCTGAGAAGATCGCAGGCGCCGCGGCCGAGAGCGGTGCTGATCTGGCCACTGTCAGTGACACCGTGAAGCGCGTGAACGAGAGGGCGCGCTCCTTTGGCGTGGCGCTCTCCTCCTGCATCCCGCCCGCCGCCGGCAAGCCCATCTTCGACCTGCCCGAGGGTGAGATCGAGCTGGGCATCGGCATCCACGGGGAGCCGGGCCGGCGCCGAGCACAGCTGGGCACCGCCGCCGAGGTGGTCGACGTCATGGTCGAGGCGGTGATGAGCGACCTGAAACCGAGCCGGGGCAGCCAGGTACTGGCTTTCGTCAACGGGATGGGCGGGACACCCTTGATCGAGCTGTATCTGCTCTATGCGGAGGTGGACCGCAAACTCCGAGCGGCAGGCGTCGAGCCCGTCCGCAACCTCATCGGGAACTACATCACCTCACTCGAGATGGCAGGAGCGTCCCTGACAGTGCTCCACCTGGACGATGAACTGCTCAAACTCTGGGACGCACCGGTTCACACCCCCGGCCTGCGCTGGGGAGTCTGAGCGACCGAACAGCCGATGGATGGCGCCACCGTTAGATCCTGGATGCGCGAGATCGAGAGTTCGGTTCGAGCGCAGCGCGACTATCTGACCCAGCTTGACTCAGCGATCGGCGACGGCGACCACGGCACCAACGTGACCAGGGGCTTCGCGGCGGTGGTCGAGGCTCTGGATGGAGAGAAGGACGCACCGCCCGGCCGGTTGCTGATCCTGGCGGGCCGGACCCTCGTCTCGACGGTCGGCGGGGCCAGCGGTCCGCTCTGGGGATCGGCGCTGCGCAGCGGTGGACGGGTGCTGGGTGATTCGCCCACCTTCGATGGCCAGCAGGTTGTGGAAGTTCTGGCTGCTGCCCTGGCATCGATCAAGGACCTCGGCGCCGCGGCGCCGGGAGACAAGACGATGGTCGATGCCTTGGAGCCGGCCGTCGAGAAGCTGCGCGGCGAGGTTGCTGCCGGAGCGCAGCCTGCGGCCGCGCTGGCCTCGGCGGCCGCAGCCGCTGAGGCGGGCATGGAAGCGACTATTCCTCTGCAGGCACGAAAGGGCCGCGCGTCCTACCTGGGCGAGCGGTCGATCGGCCATCAGGACCCTGGCGCCACCTCGACAGCTCTCATCCTGCGTGCCCTGGAAAGGGCTGTAGCGGCCGGCTCCTGATGCCAGAGCGGACCCTCACCGGGTTCGCTGCCGCTCCTGGGCTGGCGGCAGGGCCGGCAGTCCTGCTGGCTGCGAGTGGCGCCGATGATCGAGTGACAGTTCCCCCCGAGGGCCGCCAATCACAGCTTGACGGTGCCCAGCAGGCGTTGGCGGCTGCTGCCGCTCAGCTGGAGCGAATTGCCGGCGACCTGCGCCAGGAGGGACGGGCCGCCGAAGCGGAGATCGTGGAAACCGGCGCCTTGATGGCTCACGACCCTGGCCTGGAAGCAGCAGTTTGGGAGCTCGTCCTGAAAGGAGGCCTGACCGCAACGTCGGCCATCAGCCAGGCCGCGGAGGCGGCCGCGGCCCAGCTGGCAGCGCTGCCCGACCCGATGCTTGCCGAACGCGCTGACGACGTCCGCAGCCTCGGCCGGCGGGCGGCCACCATCGCTGCCGGCGGCACCGACGAGCGAGCGGCCGGGGTGCTGGTCGCGGCCGGCCTCGGTCCCGCCGATGTCGCCGAGCTTGGTCCCCAGGTCCAGGGAGTGGCTCTCGCCGGTGGCGGGGTGACTGCCCATGCGGCCATCGTGGCGCGTTCTCTCGGCCTGCCCATGGTGGTCGGACTCGGGCCGGAGGTGCTGGATTTGGTGGAGGGCGAAACGATAGTTGTCGACGGCAGCCTGGGCCGGCTTGTCCGCCACCCGGATCCGGAGCGCCTCTCTCAAGCCCGCTCGGAGCGGGAGCGGCGAAACCAGGCTCGCGCCACAGCGGTCGCCCGGCGTCTGGAGCCGGCAGTCACGCTGGACGGGCGCCGGGTCAAAGTACTGGCCAACGCCTCCAGCCTCGCCGAGGTGCGCGAAGCCCTGGAACAGGGCGCCGAGGGCGTGGGGCTGTTGCGGACTGAACTTCTCTTTCTGGCAGCCCAAGCCTGGCCTGACATTGAAACGAGCTTTCGCTTCCTCGCGCCGCTGTTGGCAAGCCTGCAGGATCGTGTCGCCACTGTCCGGCTCTTCGACTTCGGGGGCGATAAGACGCCGCCCTTCCTGACCGGCGCCAAGGGCCGCGGCGTTGAGCTGCTGCTCGAGAACCCGGCGGCCCTCCGCGACCAGCTGGAGGCAATCCTTCGAGCTGCCCAAGCGGTCGAGCTGCGAATCCTGGTCCCCATGGTCACGCGTGTCGAACAGGTACTCGCGGTCCGCCAGGCGCTCGGCGCGGTGCTCGGTGATCGGCGACCGCCAGCACTGGGGGCCATGATCGAGACGCCCGAGGCGGCCCACCGCGCGCTTGAATTCGCCAGTCAGCTGGACTTCCTGAGCCTGGGCACGAACGACCTGACCCAGCTGGCCCTGGGGCTCGACAGGGAAAGCTCAGGCACTTCGCCGGCCACTCACCCAGCAGTCTTGCGGCTCATCGATGCCACCATGCAGGCGGGGCGGGGAGCCGGCATCCCAATCGAGGTCTGCGGCGAGGCAGCCTCGGACGCCGGCGCCATGCCCGTGCTGGTGGGACTCGGCGCTGATGAGCTGAGCGTGGGCGCGGCCAGAGTTGGCGAGGTTCGAGAGGCGCTGCGAAGTCTGAACTTCGCTGCCTGCCAGGAGTCGGCCCAGCAGTACTTACTCGGCCAGACCGGCCACGCAGGCGGCGAGAGCCTCTAAAGCCGGCGCGGCGTCTGGACCTTCCGCGCTGAGTCGCAAAGGCGTACCGCCCGTCGCGCCGAGCGCGAGCACCGCCAGGATGCTCTTGGCGTCGGCTGCCTTCGCTCCCGCCTCGACCCGAAGGCTGGACTGGAAGCGCATGGCTGTCTTGACGAAAAGGCCTGCCGGCCGGGCGTGCAGCGCGACGCTCGCCGGGAGCGTGACTTCGAGCTCAGAGCTTGCGGGCACCCCGCGCCTCCTCCGCCGCCTGCAGCACGACTTCCAACGGCTGGCTCGTGGAGGAGATGACCGCCGCAGCGACAGCGCCCTCCACCAGAGGTGCGTCGGCCAGCCGCACCTGTCCGTTCGCCGCGTCTTCCAGGAGGTGCCTCACTGTCAGGATGGAGCTGCCCAGGTCGGCCAGCACAACCACTCCGTCGCCGGCCTCAGCCCGGTCGATCGCCGCCTGCACCGCATCCCCGCTGGTGCCGAGGCTGCCCTCGGGACCTCCGCCCGCGGCCTCGATTCGAACGTCAGGACCGGCCACCTGGGCGGCCAGGTCGGCCAGCCCGCGGGCCAGCTCAAAGCTGTGTGAGACCAGGACTATGCCCACCAAAGTTTCGTACTCCCAGACCGGGTAGCTGCAGCGACCGGCAGTCTACAGCGCGAACACCACTTCAGGCGGTCATTGGGCTGGAGGTAGCGACACCACCAGGGCTGCTGCCAGCAACGCGGCGGCGACCAAACCCGCTTCCAGGCGACGGCGGCGAAACGCGGCAACCGCCGCCGCCCCGGCGACTGCTGTCATCTTGAGAACCACCGCCCAGCCGTAATTGCTGGGCAGGAACCTCACCAGCGGCAGGGCGTCGTGGAAGTAAGCCAGCAGGAGCCCGCTCGCGACAGCCATGCCGGCGGCTGGCACGGCGACCCGGCCGAAGCGGCGATCGGGCGCGAGGAGAAAGGCAACCAGTCCGCCGGCCCACAGCGACATGGCTGCGACGTGGATGGCGTCGAGGGTCTGACCAACAATGGGCTGCCCTGACAGGGCATGGTCGGTAGTGCCATCGATCAGCGCCATCACTGCGCCCAGAGGCAGAATCGGCCAGGGCGATTCCACCGCCAGCAGCGACCAGAGCAGCAGCGCGCCGCCGACACGGAGCGCCAGGAGCCGCCCGAAGCCTGAGCCGAGGACTGAGAGGGCGGTGTCAGTGTCCAGCGAGAGGCTCACCAACTGGGCGAGCAGACCCACTGGCTCGGCGGCCAGCAGCAGCGCGACACCCACCAGCACCAAGCGCCAGAGGCGCCGCTCCCTTCTCATCAGCGCGAGATAGGCGGCTCCGCCGAAGGCGAGAGCGTAGCCGGCGAAGTGAAGCCAGCGCGCGAGCGTCTGCAGCGCGAGGCCGAGCGGGGTGGTCGTGCCCACCTCTGCCCCACTCAGCAGGCCCAGGTAGCGGTTCCCGCTGGTCTTGATCACGCTGAAAGCGAAAGCACCCCGGGAGGGATGAGTATCTGCAGCCAGCACCTGCCAGCTCACGACGTAAGTGCCAGGCTCGCTCGCCTCGACGGGCGCGATGAGCTGGAAGCCTTGGGGCCAAGCCTGGCCGCCCACCTCTTTGCCCGATGGCGCGTAAACGTGGATTCCGTGCCCTGCCGGCGAAACAGTCTCGCTGAAGCTCACAGTCACTTCGGCAGGTGGGCTGCTGAGCAGTGCCCCGGGGGCTGGATAGTTGCCAGTCAGCTGGGCGTGGGCGAGGACGGGAAGAGGCGCGAGAGCACACGTGGCGGCCACGGCAGCGACCAGCAGCCGGCGCGACCAGTTCAGTGTCCCGCGCCAGGACACTCAGGAGAAGGCCGGCTGCTCGATTGGCGCCGGCAGGCCTTTCGGCTCCACCCTGCTTCGCGAGACCCGCAGCACCAGGCCTGCCGCCACCAGGCAGAGAAGACCTGATGACATGAAGGCCAGCTGATAATCGCCGAAGAACGTTCTGACCGCCCCGGCGGCGAATGCTGCCGAGGCAGCGCCGAGTTGGTGCGAGGCGAAGATCCAGCCGTAAACGACCGGCATGTCACGCGGCCCGAAGACGCGCCGAGCCAGCTGGACGGTGGGCGGCACAGTGGCCACCCAATCCAGCCCGTAGAAGACTATGAACAGGACCAGGCCGAAGTACCGCGACCCGAAAGCGTAAGGGAGGAAGAGAAGGGAGAGCCCGCGCAGCGCGTAGTAGCAGAAGAGCAGCCTGCGCGAATCAAAGCGGTCTGTCAGGTAACCGGAGGCCAGCGTGCCCACCACGTCGAAGACGCCGATGACGGCCAGGAGGCTCGCAGCTGTTACCTCGGCGAGTCCATGGTCCATGGAGGCAGGGATGAGGTGGGTGCCGATCAAACCGTTCGTGGAAGCCCCGCAGATGAAGAAGCTCGCCGCCAGCAGCCAGAAATCGCGCGAACGCACACCGAGCCGCAGACCGCGGATGGCGTTCCGGATGGGGCCGCCGCTGACCGCCGGCCCGACTGGTTCCGCTTCCGTCCCCCCGTAGGGCAGGAGACCCATGTCCGCCGGCCGGTTGCGAAGGACCAGCGCAACCAGCGGGACCACCGCGAAGGCGGCAATGCCGACGGTGATCGCTGACCATCTCCACCCGACATTCTGCGCAAGCCAGCCCAGGAACGGGAGGAAGATCAGCTGCCCGGTTGCCCCGGCCGCTGTCAGCGCGCCCAGCACCAGACCGCGCCGCTTTACGAACCAGCGGCTGGCGACTGTTGCGGCCAGCACCGAGGCGATGGTTCCTGTGCCCAGCCCCACCACCACGCCCCAGAGCAGATAGAGCTGCCAGGGCGCCGTCATGGAAACCGTCAGCAGTGAGCCCGTCGCCACCAGGGCGAGGGCGGCGACCACCACTTTGCGCATTCCAAAGCGCTCCATCAGGGCGGCCGCGAAGGGCCCCGTGAGGCCGAAGAGGATGAGGTTGATCGAGACGGCGCCGGCGATGAGCGCACGGTTCCAGCCGAACTCGGTCTCCAGGGGCACTATCAGAACCCCAGGAGTGGAGCGGAAGCCGGCTGCGCCCATCAGGGCGATGAAGGTGACTGCCGCGATCGCCCATGCGTAGTGGATCCGCCTCATCAGGGCTGAGCACTGAGGCGCGTGACCCGGGCCATGCTCAGGCTGCCTGCTTCATGGGCAGGGATGGTCGCACTCAATGCCGTCCCGTGTCGCGCACCTCCAGGAGTCACTGCGCGTTCACAACCAGGACGCCAGACACCCTTGTTCCCAGGCGGCTGGGGCTGTTAGGCTCGTCAGGTAGCTTGCGGGCATCAGTTTTGGAGGAAGCCATGCCTGAGCTCAGCGCCGAGCGCGCCAACACATTCATCTGGGCCGATCTGGCCTGCCCCGATCTGCCGGCCGCCCAGCGGTTCTACGGGGAGCTCTTCGGCTGGTCCGCCGCAACCAGCCCTGATCCGGCTGCCGGTGGCTACGGCTTCTTTCAGAAAGATGGGGACACCGTGGCGGGCTACGGCCAGGCCGGGGCCGGCCAGCCCACCGCCTGGTCGGTATACGTGGGGACCCAGGACGCTGAGGCCACGGTCCAGAAGGTTCAGGCGGCGGGCGGCAGCGTGGTTGTGCCACCGTTTGACGTCCTGGACCAGGGCCGGACGGCCGTTTGCCACGATCCGGAGGGAGCATTTTTCGGGCTCTGGCAGCCCTTCCGGATGGCCGGCACCGATGTGAGCGGCAAGCCGGGGACTATTGGCTGGCACGAGCTGCAGACGCGCGACTGGCGTGGAGCCGTGCGATTCTATCCCCAGGTCTTCGGCTGGGGCCATCACGAAGGCTCTTACGGGGATGGGGTCTACATTGAGTGGAAGCGGGGCGAGAGCCAGGTTGGCGGCTGCTTTCCGATGCCCGCAGGCGTGCCGGCCGAGGTGCCCGCATACTGGCTGATCTACGTAGCGGTCAGCGACTGCGACGCCAGCAGTGGCAGGGTTTCCGAGCTCGGCGGCCAGGTGATGGTCCCGCCCACCGACATCCCTGGCACCGGCCGCTTCGCACTCTTCCAGGATCCGCAAGGAGCTGCCTGCGCCGTGATTCAACTCACCCGGTAGGCTGGTCGCCCTTCGGCGCCATCCGGTGCCGCCGATCCTGTAGGTTCCGGCTGTGACGTCACGCGCCGGCGAGAGAGCAGACGCGGTGAAGGCGGACGCGGCGCCTGAATACCACCGGGAGCCAACCTGGCCGGCAGCCGTGGCGGTCGTCGTGGCGCTCGCCCTGCAGCTGGCGCTGCCGGAGAAACTTGTCTACGGCCCGCGTTGGCTCATACCGGTGCTGGAAGGTGTCCTGCTCCTGCCCCTGCTGATCGGATCCCGCTACAGGCATCACCGCGAGTCGGCTCTCGCCCGCCTGCTTTCGCTGACGCTCACCGCCGTGATCAGCCTGGCCAACCTCTACTCCCTCATCCAGCTCGCGTACTACTTGATCCACGGGGGGAAAGCTGCCGGTCAGGAGCTGATCCTTTCCTCGATTCTGATCTGGCTGACCAACGTCATCATCTTCGGTCTCTGGTACTGGGAGATCGATCGGGGCGGGCCGGGCGCGCGGACCCGTGAGGTCCTGCAGCCGCCCGAATTCCTCTATCCCCAAATGATCAACCCCGAGGTGACCGGTAAGGGTTGGCGGCCGGCTTTCCTCGACTACATGTACGTCTCTCTCACCAACGCCACCGCCTTCAGTCCCACCGACACCATGCCGCTCTCGCAGCGCGTCAAGAGCCTGATGGGAATCCAAGCGCTGGCTTCGCTGATCACTGTCGCGTTGGTCGGCGCCAGGGCCGTGAACATCCTCAGCTGACAGACCACGCGACGACCCTACTCAGTCGTCCCAGATGGCGTTGTGGACCTCGGGCTTTATGAGGTACTGGGTCGTGGTGTGGGCGTTCAGGTAGCCGACCAGAACTCCCGTCGGTATCTCGCACGAGGCGGTTGTGCTCTGACCGTTGCCAACCGGCGAGACGTCCGCGAGGCAGGAGGCGATTTCGTCATTCCCGCTCCCCTGAAAGTGGATCTTCAGCGTGGACTTGGTTCCCGCCCGCTGGGGTCCATTCTGGTTCGTCAGGTTGAAGCCCTCCCGACAGGTGGCGTTGCTGCTGCTGCACTGGGGCAGCGCGGCTCTACCCGAACTCACGTAGCGAGCGGGCAGGGTGGCCGGGTCGCTGGGATCCAGTACGTCGGTGCTGGGATCCTGGAAGGTGATGGAATCGTCGTAGGCGACTGATGCAGTGAAGGTTTCCCAGTCAACCGTCGCAAGCTTCTCCACCCGCACCAACCGAGCAGGGCTGGTTTGCGTGACGTATAGCGTGCCCGGCTGGGGTGCGCTGAGCGGAAGCGCCTTCACCTGGGTGCCGGGCACGCTGGTGACCTTGCCCTTGCTCAGATTCTTGGGTCGCAGTCTGTATTCACTGGCAAATTCGTGGGGCAGCAAGGACTTGAAAGCGCCCGCCTCGCTGCCGGTGACCAGCTTGGTCCAGTAACCGTTCAGGACCTTGGCCTCAGGGGCGTGGCCGGCCTGCCGCCAGTAGCCCGCACTTGCCTTGACGAAAACCGGGCTGCCGGTGCTGGAGATGAGTTCGATGGGTCCGTTGTCAGCGGTGAGCGTCGCGTGGAAACCCTGGCCCTGCAGGTCGATGCTGCCGCCGGTGACGTTGCCGAAGGCAGCCGTGTGGCCGACAACTTCAGTCAGCCGGATCCCCTTGGCCCTGTCGTAGCCGTTGATGGCTTCAGTGAAGTACTGCGAGGCGGGTTTGTCGGGCACGGGCGTCGGTTTGTGCTGCCCGATCGGCAGGCCGGGCAGTGCGCAGGCGCTCAGGCAGACGGCCAGGACGGAGAGCAGCACAGCAAGCCGAGCCGACATCGGCTCTCTAGGGTAGCGGCGTCAGAGGCCCGACGCCGGGCCGGCGCCGGGCGCCTCTAGGCTGTACCTTCAGCGCAAGTGAGGTGAGGCTTTGGACAAAGAGGTAACCGTCCAGCAGCACGGCAGCACGCCCGGAGACCTGCGTTTCCATGTGCGTTCCCGGCGCTCGAAGCTGCCCCGCACCCTCGGCGCCCCGGCCCTCTTCTCCGCCTGCTACGGCAACGTCGGCTCCAGCATCTACTACGGCCTTGGCGTCACCGCCGCCTTCGCGCTCGGCCTGACGCCCCTGGCGCTGATCTTGGCCGGTTTCATCTTCGTCACGACAGCCCTCAACTACGCGGAAGGCACCACAGCGATTCCTCACGCCGGCGGTTCCTCCAGCTTTGCCCGGCGCGCTTTCAACACGCCTGTGGGCTTCATCGTCGGCTGGATCCAGCTCCTCAACTACACGGCCACAGTGGCCATCTCCTCCTACTTCGCCATCGGCTACCTCGGCGTCTTCGGCCAGTACCTGGCGTTCTTCAAGCACATCAGTGACCCCACCTGGCACTCGCTGGCCGCCGTGGCTCTGACCGGCTGCTTGGTGGTCGTGAATGTCATAGGTATTCAGGAATCGAGCTTGATGAACCTGATTCTTTCCCTGCTGGATCTGGGGACGCAGCTGGTCCTCGTAATTCTGGGCGTGGTGCTGCTCTTGAACCTCTCCACTGTCATCCACAACATCCACTGGGGAGTCGCGCCAACCTGGGGCCACTTCCTGTCCAGCATCTCCATCGCCATGGTCACCTACACAGGGATCGAGACCATCTCCAACATGTCGGAGGAGGCGAAAAACCCCAGCCACGCAGTGCCGCGGGCGACCTATGCGGTCATCGTCGCCGTCCTCTTCGTCTCCGCCTTCCTACCAACCATCGGCATGAGCGTCTTCCCAGTGCACATGGACGCTCACGGAGCCTTCAGCACCGAGCTGGCGACCACCTGGAAAGGTGATCCGGTGGCAGGCATAGTCACCTTCTTCCAACCTCACGCGCTGGCTTTCTGGGCAGGCATCTGGGTGGCCATCCTGGCCTTCACGATTCTGGTCATCGCCACCAACGCGGGCCTGATAGGCATCTCGCGACTGAGCTACTCGCTGGCCACCAACGAGATGTTTCCCTCAGCCTTCGGCAAGCTGCACACGCGCTTCAAGACCCCCTACGTCTCAGTCATCGTCTTCGGCGTCGCGGCCGCCCTGCTCATCCTGCCGGCGCAGATCGACCTCATGGCCGCCGTCTACTCGCTGGCCGCCACCTTCGCCTTTGCGGTGGCGCACCTGGCGGTGATGCGCCTCCGCTTCGTCGAGCCGTTCCTCCGCCGTCCCTACCGGATGCCCTTCAACATCCCGTTTGGTCGCTCCAGCATCCCCGTGCTTTCGATCCTGGGAGCGGTTGCCATCGGGTCGGTCTTCACCCAGCTGCTGCTGGAGAACGTGAGCAACTCGACCTTCATCTATGTCGGCTGGCTGCTGGCTGGCGGACTGAGCTATGTGGCCTACCAAAGGGTCCACCAGCGGTCGATTTGGGAACCGCTCGCTTCTCCGCCGAGGGCTGCCCGGCGGGTGGCTTTCGTAGCGCTCGCCGCCGCTCCCCGCCCGATCGAGCGCGTCCACGTCGGTCATCGTCACGTGCGCGTGCACGACAGCAGCGGGCAGCTGCCGCTGGGCACTCACCACAGGCTTCGCTACTTCGATCCGGACAGCCACAGACTGGGCAGGACCGCCTATCGGGGGCTGGTGCTCGCGATCGCAGCGGTTTTCGCCGTGCTTGCGCTCGCCTTTGATCTCTCGCCCTACGACCCCTTCGGGCCCGGCCTGGGCTGGTCACCCGGCGTCCTCTTGGTCATCGGCCTGTCGGCTTACCTGCTCTACCGCGGCCGGGGCGAATCACACCGGATCCCACCACCTCCCGGCGAGCTGGAGTTCTAGCCTGGCTGGGACCTTTCGGGCGGCTGGTGGTCCAGCGCTGGCGGGCGGCCCTGGGCACCCATGCCCCCGTCGACCTGGATCACCTGGCCCGTGATGTAGGAAGCGTCGTCGGAGGCGAGGAAGGCCACAGCCGCAGCGATGTCCGCGGGCTGGCCTGGCCGGCCGAGCGGCGAGAGTTCGCCCTTTGGACTGTAGCTCTCAGTCTGCACAATGCTGGGAGCCACGGCGTTGACCCGGATTCCCAGCGGCCCGAGATCGAGGGCCGTGGTGCGGGTGAAAGCTTCGATTCCGCCCTTCGAGGCGTCGTAGGCCGCCATCTGGCGATGCGCCCGAGTGCCGCCCCAGGAGCTCATGTTCACTATGCTGCCGCGCACACCGGCCCGAGCCATGTGGCGAGCGACTCGCAAGGTGGTGAGGTAGACACTCTTCAGGTTGGTCCTGATCACTTTGTCCCAATGCTCCTCGTCCATGTCGAGGAAGTAGCAGACGGGGGTCGCCCAGCCGGCGTTGTTGACCAGGATGTCGAGCGTTCCATAGCTGTTGAGTGCTGTCTCGAGAAGCCTGTCAGCGGTCTCGGCGAGACCGATATCGCCCGCCACGGTCACCACCTCGGCGCCACCCTGGCGAAGCTCGTCGGCGACAGCTTCGACCTCGTTCTGCTCCAGCGCCGTCAGGACCAGCCGGCAGCCCTCCCGGGCCAACCGCCGGGCGATACCCTTGCCGATCCCTCGGCCGGCGCCGGTGACGATCGCCACCTTTCCCTCCAAACCCGCCAACTCGATGCCCCTCCCTTACTAATGAGATAGGTCGACAGTGATGCTCTTGGTCTGGGTGAAACCGTCCAGCATGCCTTCCAGCGAGAACTCCCTGCCCAGCCCGCTCTCCTTGTAGCCGCCGTAGGACTGCCCGATGATCTGACCGCCGCCGCGGTTCACCTGGACCCAGCCCGACTCGATTGCGTGGGCGGTGCGAAGCGCCCGGCTCAGATCCCGGCACCAGACAAACGCGGCCAGACCGTAGTGGCTCCGGTTCGCCATCTCGATCACCTTCGCCTCCTCAGACCAGGGAATCGCGACCAGGACAGGACCGAAGATCTCCTCTCTGGCCAAGCGCCAGTCATTGCTCGAGCTCTTGAAGAGTGTGGGCTGAACGAAGTTGCCTTCGGCCAGCGCTCCCTCCTTCGGCGGCGGGCCGCCCAGCAGCAGCTCCGTGCCCTTGGTGTCGATGCCCTCTTCGATGTACTGGCAGACCTTCTTGAACTGCTTCTCGTTGATGATCGCGCCCATGTCAGTCTCCTCGGCCAGCGGGGAGCCGATCTTCAGTTCCTTCAGCTGGCTGATCAGGCGGTCCAAGAAGGAGTCGAAGATGGACTCGTGCACGAAGAGCCGGGAGCCGGCTGTGCAGGACTGTCCCTGGCGGGTGAAGCGCATGCCGAGCATGACTCCCGCCGCCGTCTTGTCGTCGTCGGAGTCAGGAAAAACGATTGCCGGACTCTTGCCGCCGAGCTCGAGCGAGACCGGCAGAATCCGGTTTGCCGCCGCCCTCATGATCGACTTTCCCACGTCGGTGGAGCCTGTGAAGGAGAGTTTGGCGATGCCAGGATGGTTGGCAAGAGCCGCGCCGCACTCCTCCCCGTAGCCGGTGATGACGTTCAGCACACCTGGCGGCAGATGGTCCTGGCACAGCTCGGCCATGAAGAGCACGCCCAGCGGCGCGTCCTCCGCCGCCTTCAAGACCAGCGTGTTGCCGGCGGCCAGCGCCATCGCTATTTTGAGCGCGCTCAGCTGCACCGGCGAGTTCCAGGGCACAATGCCGGCGACCACTCCCCAGGGCTCCCGGACCGTGTAGCTGACGTAGTTCTCACCCAGGGGAACCGTGTCGCCCTTCAGCTCACCGGCCAGGCCGCCGAAGTAGCGGAAGATGTCGGCTGCCGTCTTCGCCTCTGGCCGCGACTGCGTCCGGATGGCGTTGCCCGTCTCGCTGGCGATGAGCCGGGCCATATCTTCACTTCGCTCGCCAAGAGCCTCGGCGATTTGAACCAGCGCTTTGCCGCGCGCCAGCGGCGCGGTGGAGCGCCAGCCGGGGAACGCTCCTTGCGAGGAGCGGACAGCCAGGTCCACATCAGCCTCCCGGGCTCGCGGCACCCGGGCGATCAGCTCGCCGTGCTTGGCGGGATTCATGACTTGCAGCTCCTCGCCGTCGTGCGCTGGGAGCCATTTGCCGTCGATCAGCATCGCCTCGTGAATGCCGCGCAGCTCGGTCTGGGTCCCAATAGCCATCTGACTCCTCCTGCTATTCGCCGGTGTAGTGGCGGTCGGCCACCACCAGCGCCTCGTCGATGATCTCCAGCCCCTGCCTCACCTCGGCGACGCTGATGGTGCACGGCGGCACGACGTGCATCCGGTTGAAGTGGATGAAGGGGTAGAGTCCCCGCTCTTTGCAGGCAGCCGCCAGCTCGCTCATGGGCAGGGCCGCCGCACCCGCCGCGTTGTAGGGAACCAGCGGCTGTCGCGTTCGCCGATCCCTGACCAGCTCCAGCGCCCAGAAGACACCCAGCCCGCGCACCTCCCCGATCGAAGGATGGCGCTCGGCCAGTGCTCGCAGCTCAGGGCCGATGACCTCCTCGCCCAGGTCGCGGGCGTGCTCCACGATTCCCTCCTCTCGGAAGATGTTGATCGAGGCGACAGCCGCGCCGCAGGCCAGCGGATGCCCTGAATAGGTGAGGCCGCCGGGATAGGCGCGATCGGCGAAGGTGGCGGCGATGGCGTCAGAGATAATGACGCCGCCAAGCGGAACGTAGCCTGAGTTGACGCCCTTCGCGAAGGTGATCAGGTCGGGTGTCACGCGCCAGTGATCGACGGCGAACCACTCGCCGCAGCGGCCGAAACCTGCCATCACCTCATCGGCGATCAGGACAATGCCGAACTCATCGCAGATCTCGCGCACCCCCGCCAGGTAGCCGGGCGGTGGGACCAGGATGCCGTTGGTGCCGACCACCGTCTCCAGGATGAGAGCTGCAAAGCTCTGCGGGCCCTCGAAGGCGATTACGTCGCGCAGGTGCTGCAGCGCGCGCTCCGATTCCTCCTCCTCGCCCGAGGCGTGGAAGGCTGAGCGATAGGCGAAGGGCCCCCAGTAGCGGACCACGCCCGGGATCCCCGGTTCGTTGGGCCAGCGCCGGGGATCACCTGTCAGGCTGATGGCCGCGGCAGTGGCCCCGTGGTAGCTGCGGTAGGCGGCCAGCACCTTGCTGCGGCCGGTGTGGAGACGCGCCAGCCGCAGCGCGTTCTCGTTCGCCTCTGCGCCCCCGTTGGTGAAGAAGACGTGGTTCAAGTCCCCCGGCGCCAGCTCAGCGATCAGTCTGGCTGCCTCGGAGCGCGCGTCGTTGGCGAAGGCCGGAGCGATGGTGCAGAGCTTGGCGGCCTGCTCTTGAATGGCAGCCACCAGTTTGGGATGCTGATGTCCGATGTTGAGGTTGACCAGCTGGGAGGAGAAGTCGAGGTAGCGCTTGCCCGCGTAATCCCAGAACCAGGAACCCCGGCCGCCCGCGATCGGCGGCGGATCCACCTTGGCCTGGGCGGACCAGGAGTGGAAGACGTGGGCGCGATCGGCCGCCACTACAGCGGCGCCGGCCTCAGGATCAGGCGTGAAGTCCAGCATCAGCGGCCTCCCCTGAGCCTCGGGCAGTGACTCCACCGAGTCAGGTTAACTGAGGCTGACTGAGGCAGCCCTGCTCGCTGTCGTTTTTGGCTGACGCACCGCAGCTTTCCTGGTTATGATCGCAGTGAGAAAGCTGATGCCTCACTATCAGGTTTGCTTTGCTGGAGGATCGATCATCGAAGGAGCTGGGCGTGGAATCGGATGACAGAAGCGCAGTGCCGGAGGAGGTCCGGGTCCTCCTGGTGGAAGACGACGAAGCGGTCGCCGAGATGTACAAGCTGAAGCTCGAGCTGGATGGCTACCTGGTCCAGGTCATCGCCGACGGCGAGTCGGCTGTGCGCTCGGCCCAGGCCGACCCGCCCGACCTGGTCTTCCTCGACGTGCGCCTACCTAAGATGGACGGCTTCGAAGTGCTGCAGGCGCTGCGTAGGGACGAGCGCACCAAGCACGTGCCGGTGGTGGTCCTCTCCAACTACGGCGAGCAGGAGCTGGTGGAGCGGGGTCTGAAGCTGGGTGCTCTCGAGTACCTGATCAAGAGCCAGACGACGCCGGGCAGGGTTTCGGGCGGGGTGCCGAGCTGGCTGGCCTCGCCGCCGCCCGAAAACGGGCCCGGGACCCCCGACGAGGGGGGCAGCGCTAGCTAGCCAGGCGTCTAGGTCTCCTCCTGCTCGGGCGCCGGTTCGTACTCGGTCAGCTCCCGCTCCTCCTGCTCGCCCTCGCGCGGCGCGGATCGATCGGGAACGTGGTCGCCGGCAGGAGGCGAGACCCCCTCGCGATCGCTGGTCATGAACTCACCCTACCGGGCTCTACGCCCCAGCGAAAGTCCCAGCGTTCGCCCGGCTGTAGGGTGCGCGCCGTTCCCTCCTGCAGTGCGTTTGGGGCGCAGGTCATGGGTTCGATGGCAAGCGAGCGGCGCTGCTCCGGGTGCGGCAGCACGTCACCGCTGAAGACCATGATGTGGTCGAAGGCGGCATCCATCCAGACTGTCAGCTGACCGCCGTCCGAGGCGCTGAGCCGCGCCCGGGCCAGGCCATCGTCGCCGCGGCTGAGACCCGTGAAGGCGGTGTCCAGTTTCAGGGCTCCAATCAGGCGCGGGCGGCGGAAGTCGAAGTCGCTGCCCGCCAATTCCTCCTCGGTGCCGGTCGGAATTCCCTGCCCGTCCAGCTGGAGCCGCCGCTCGGCTGGAAGCTCCAGCGTCCAACCGTCAACGGGGGCCGCCCCCACTCGAAAGTAGGGATGGAAGCCGGCCCCGAAGGGCAGCGCGGCGCTCCCGTTGTTGAACACCTCGCTCGCGACAGTGAGGCCCTGCGGGGAAAGTGAGTAGGTGACAGTCGTGGCCAGGCTAAACGGATAGCCGTCGCGGGGCAGCAGCTGATGTGTCACTGAGACCGAGGCCGGCTCGGCGTCCAACAGCTGCCAGGTGTCCCAGCGAACCAGCCCGTGAAGCGCAGAACGCTTGTCCGGCTCGGATATCGGCAGCTGATGCTGCTCTCCCCCGAAGGTGTAGCTGCCCGCGCGGAGCCGGTTGGGCCAGGGCATCAGGATGTGGCCGCGGGCAGCCGTGCTCATCTCGTCAGGGCCGAAGTGATCCAGGTAGGAGCGGCCTGCCACGCGATAATCGCGAAGCGCGCCGCCGGCCTCAACGACGAATGCCTCCTGGTCGCCGAAGCTGACGCGCCGCTCGGCCCCGTTCGGCGAAAGCCGGCTGGTCACGCAGCTGACGCTACGCGCAAGGCCCCGGGCACGCGGCCGTAGTTATAGCAGGATTATCAAGTTTTCGCGGCGGCCAGGCGAACCGGTTGGCCACGGGCGCTGGAATCAGCTGTTGCCGTGGATGCGAACCCGGCTCCGCAGCCGAAAGGTCAGGCGCCTGATCGCGAGCCGGGAACGCGTGGTGCCCACGGCATCGATGGGAAGAAGCGCGAGCCGAAGCAGATGCAGGGCTACAGCGTTTACCACCTGCGGGCAACGCCGGAGGCGGAGAAAGGGTTACGGCTTCCCCTTTTTCGCTCAGCCTCTGGCAGGCCCCGGAGCAGGCGCCAGCGACTCCGCCGACCGCACCTTCTCAGTGGGGAGAAGCACGAGCAGCAGTGTGGCAACCAGGAACGATGCGGCCAGCAGGTACAGGCCCTGGGTCACATTGCTCTCAGTGGCCTTCGCGCCGACGATGTAGGGCCCGATGAAGCCGCCCAGGTTCCCGACCGAGTTGATCAGCGCAATGCCTGTCGCGGCGGCCGCCTCAGTGAGCACCAGCTGGGGCAGCGCCCAGAAAGCTGCTATGTAGCCGAAGTTGCCGATGCTCACTACGCAGAGCAGCACAATCGCCAGCACCGGGTCGTGCCGAAAGAACGGGATCAGGAGCAGTCCCGCGGCCGCAGTCACCGTGCAGAACATGACGTGGTACTTGCGCTCGAGGGTCTTGTCGGAGTGCCAGCCGTTGACCAGCATGGCGATGCCGCCGATCACGAAGGGGATGGCCGCCAGGAGGCCCACTGTGGTGTTCGAGTACGAGGTGGACAGGCCCTTCACGATCTGGGGCAGGAAGAAATTGAGGCCGTAGATCCCGAGCACTATGCAGAGGTAGATAGCCGTCAGATGCAGGATGCGCGGGCTGAGCAGTGCCTGCCACTCGCTCAGGTGGTGGCGGCTCTGCTTCTCAGCCCGCTCGCGCGCCAGCTGATCCTCGAGCCAGCCCCGCTCTTCATCAGTGAGCCAGCGGGCATCGCGAGGCCTGTCGGTCAGGTAGAAGAACGTCACCACCCCGAAGATCACTGCCGGCAGCCCCTGGAGGATGAACACCCAGCGCCAGCTGTCCAGACCAGCCACGTGGACGTGGTCCAAGATCCAGCCGCCACTGGGTGCCCCGATGATGTAGGCGACCACCTGAGCGACCATGAACTGGGAGAAGGCCCGCGCCTGCTCCTTGGCAGGAAACCAGAGGGTGATGTAGAGCACCATGCCGGGGAAGAAGCCCGCTTCGGCCAGCCCCAGCACGAAGCGGGCGATGAGCAGATGGTTGAGATTCTGGACGAAGCCGGTGGCCATCGCCACCAAACCCCAGCTGATCAGTATCCGGGCAATCCACTTCCTCGCCCCAACGCGATAGAGGATGGCGTTGCTCGGGATCTCGAACAGGAAGTAGCCGATGAAGAAGATGCCGGAAACCAGGCCGAAGGCCGCCGCGGCGATGCCCAACGACTTGCCCATGTTGAGCTGTGCATAGCTCACGTTGACCCGGTCCAGATAAGCGATGACGTAGAGCAGAAAGATGTAGGGGATGATCCGCAGCCGCAGTTTTCGGATTGTGCTGGAAGCCAGCGGCAGGGTGTCGGCCTGACTCGTTAACGCGCTCATGTGCACTGCTCCAATTGGTGCCGGATGGCCGCCGTCGCCTGTGTGCAGTGGATCATAGGCCGGTACGCAGCCGCAGAGCCTGCTCCGGCCTCTCCAAGGAAGCACTGAGCGAGGGTTGGGAAGCAGCGCAGCCAACCCCACGTCTCGCAACGAACTAACGTTCTAAATCATGGGCTCCTCCCTCGACCTCTTTTCACCGCTCGCCGCCAGCTGGTTCCGAGGCTCTTTCGAGGCGCCAACCGAGGTGCAGGAGCGCGGTTGGCAGGCTGTCGCCTCGGGCCGTCACACGCTGATGACAGCACCGACCGGCAGCGGCAAGACTCTCGCCGCCTTCCTCTGGTGCCTCGACCGGCTGGCCGTGGAGCCGCGGCCTGCCGCCAAGGAGCGCTGCCGAGTGCTCTACGTCTCACCCCTCAAGGCACTGGCGGTGGATGTGGAGCGGAACCTTCGAGCACCTCTCGTCGGCCTTCAGCTGCAAGCCGAGCGCCTCGGCCTGCCGGTGCCTCAGATCGAGGTGGCGGTGCGCAGCGGTGACACGCCCGCCCAGGAGCGCCGGCTCATCTCGCGCACGCCGCCGGGTGTGCTGATCACCACGCCTGAATCGCTCTTTCTCATGCTGACCAGTGCGGCGCGGGAGGTGTTGAGCGGAGTCCGCTGGCTGATCCTGGACGAGATCCACTCGCTGGCCGGGAACAAGCGCGGAGCTCACCTGGCGCTCTCGCTCGAGCGGCTCTGCCGCATCACCGTCCAGCAGCCGCAGCGGATAGGGCTCTCCGCGACGCAGCGGCCGTTGGCCGAGATAGGTCGCTTCCTGGCGGGCACCGCTCGCCAAGTCGAGATAGTGGAGTCGAGCGCCCGCAAGACGCTGGAAGTAAGCGTCGAGGTGCCCGTCGAGGATATGGCGGAGTTGGACCGCGGGGCGCCAGGGGCGCCCGCCGAGCCGCCCAGCGGTCCCGCGGCGGCCTGGGCCGGCGAGCTGCCGGCGCCGCGCCGCTCGATCTGGCCCGCCATCTATCCCCGCCTGGTCGAGCTGGTCCAGCAACACCGCTCGACCATCATCTTCGTCAACTCGCGCAGGCTGGCCGAGCGGTTGGCCGCCCGGCTCAACGAGCAGGCTGGTTCGGAACTGGTGCTCGCGCACCACGGCTCGGTCGCGCGGGAGCAGAGGCTGCTGATCGAGGACCGGCTCAAGGCTGGCAACCTGCGCGGTCTCGTGGCCACCTCGTCGCTCGAGCTGGGCATCGACATGGGGGCTGTCGACCTCGTGGTCCAGGTGGAGGCGCCCCCCTCTGTCGCGGCCGGCATCCAGCGCATCGGCCGGGCAGGCCACTCAGTCGGCGCTATCTCCCGGGGCACAGTGTTCCCCAAGTTTCGAGGTGATCTGCTGGAGAGCGCCGCGGTGGTCGAAGGGATGCTCAGCGGGCGCATCGAGCGGACTGTCATCCCGCTGAATCCCCTGGACGTGCTGGCGCAGCAGGTGGTGGCCATGCTGGCTCTCGACGAGTGGGCTGTGGACGAGCTCTTCGATCTTGTGCGCCGGGCCTACCCCTTCCGCAGCCTGGGCCGCCGCTCTTTCGAGGCCGTGCTGGACATGCTGGCCGGCCGCTATCCCTCCGACGAGTTTGCCGAGCTCCGGCCGCGCATCGTCTGGGACCGGATCGAGGGGAAGCTGCGCGGCCGGGCCGGCGCCCAGCGCCTGGCGGTGACCAACGCCGGCACCATCCCCGACCGCGGCCTCTACACGGTCAGCCTGTTCGACGGTGGCGACACGGCGCCCACGGGCGCTGCCCCGGCCGGCCGCCAGACCTCACGCAAGATCGGTGAGCTGGACGAGGAGATGGTCTTCGAGACCAGGGTGGGCGAGACCATAGTGCTGGGTGCCTCCTCCTGGAAGGTGGTGGACATCACGGCCTCGCAGGTTCTGGTGTCGCCGGCGCCCGGCGAACCTGGCAAGATCTCGTTCTGGCACGGCGACTCGCTGTCGCGGCCGGTCGAGCTGGGCCGACAGCTGGGCAGCCTGATCCGAGAGCTGCGCAGCTCCTCAGCCGCGGACGCGGAAGCGCGGCTGCGCCGTTCCTCGGGCTTCGAGGGCGGCGCGGCCCGCAACCTCCTGACCTACCTTGACGATCAGGCGGCCGCCACGGGCGAGGTGCCTGACGATCGCACAGTGGTGGTGGAGCGCTTCCGCGATGAGATCGGCGACTGGCGGGTGTGCGTGCTCACCCCGTTCGGCGGCAAGGTGCACGCCCCCTGGGCCCTGGCTCTCCAGGCCAAGCTCTCGGAGCAGCGGGGGATCCAGGTGCAGACCATGTACACCGACGACGGGCTGGCCCTGCGCCTACCGGATGCCGACCGCCCACTCGACGTCGAGGAGGTGATGCTGGAGCCGGAGGAGCTGCAGGAGCTCGTAGCGGCCGAGTTGCCCGGCACCGCCATGTTCGCCTCCCGCTTCCGCGAGAACGCGGCCCGGGCACTGCTGCTGCCGCGCCGCCGGCCGGGTCAGCGCAGTCCACTCTGGCAGCAGCGACAACGCTCCGCCGACCTGCTCAAAGTGGCCAGCCGCTTCCCCGATTTTCCTCTGCTGGCCGAGACCTACCGCGAGTGCCTGGCGGATGTCTTCGATCTGGACGCGCTGCGGGAGCTGTTGAGTGGCATCCGCTCCCGGGCTGTCCGCGTAGTGAGCGTTGACAGCGAGCGGGCCTCCCCCTTCGCCTCCTCCCTGCTCTTCGACTACATAGGGCAGTTCATCTACGAGGGCGACGCCCCGCTGGCCGAGCGCCGGGCGCAAGCGCTCACTCTCGATCGAGAGCTGCTGGCCGAGCTGCTGGGCAGTGAAGAACTGCGCGAGATGCTGGACCCTCTGGCGGCTGAGCGGCTGGAGCTGGAGCTGCAGGGGCTGCTGTCCGAGCGCTGGCCCCGCGACATTGACGAGGCGCACGACCTGCTGGTGCGCCTGGGCGATCTGACTGAGGCGGAGCTGGCTTTCCGCGGCGTGAGCCGCGAATGGCTGACCGAGCTGCGCAACGCGCGTCGGGCGCTGCTGATCCGGCTGGGCGGCGAGGAGCGGTGGCTGGCGGCGGAGGACGCCGGCAGCTACCGGGACGCCTTCGGCAGCGCACTTCCAGGTGGCCTGCCCGAGGTCTATCTGGAGTCGCCGCCGGACGCTCTCGGCAGGCTGCTCCGGCGCTGGGCGCGCACCCATGTGCCCTTCTCGGCAGCTGCACCGGCTGCTCGCTGGGGCGTGCCCGAGGCTCGACTGGGGGAGGCGCTGGCGGTACTGGCGGCGCGCGGTGAGCTCATCTCGGGAGCCTTTCGCCCCATCTCCGCCGGCGCTGCGCCCAGCCTCGAGTTCTGCCACCCGGAAGTGCTGCGGACCCTGCGCCGCCGCTCGCTCGCCGCCCTGCGGCGGGAGGCGGAGGCAGTGCCGCCGAAAGTGCTGGCGGGCTTCCTGCCCGTCTGGCAGGGGGTCAACCCGGCCGGCCGCAGCTCCAGCGCGTCGCTGGAGCGCCTGCTGGAGGCGGTCGAGACCCTGCAGGGCGTCGCGCTGCCGGTCTCCGTCATAGAACGCGACGTACTGCCTGCTCGCCTCCCCGGTTACCGACCGGCGCTGCTCGACGAGCTGATCGCCATGGGTGAGGTGGCCTGGATCGGGCGCGGCGCGCTGGGCGTTGGAGATGGGCGGGTCTCGCTGTACCTCCGCAGTGAGGTCAACCGCCTGTTGCCGGAGATGGGTGAGCCGGCCGCCGGGGAGGTGGCCGAGATTGTGCGAGCGCACCTGCAAACTCGGGGCGCCTCGTTCTTCCGCGACCTCTACCACGCGGCGGGCAGCGGCTCGGAGGAGAGGGTGCTCGACGCGCTCTGGGACCTGGTTTGGGCCGGTGAGGTGACCAACGACACCTTCGCACCCCTGCGCTTTGCGGGACCGGCGGCCAAGCGCCGGCCGCTCGGACGCCGGCCGCCGCCGGTCCGATTGAACCAGCCTCGCGCCAGCGGCCGCTGGTCGCTGCTGAAGGAGCTGCGCGAGCCGGCCCCGACGGCTACGGAACGGCTGCTGAGCCAGGCGCAGGTCCTGCTTCGTCGCCACGGTGTGCTGACGCGCGAATCGGTCCTGGCGGAGGGCTGGAGCGGCGGCTTTGCAGCGCTCTATCCGGTTCTGCGCGCACTGGAGGAGGCAGGCAAGGCCAGGCGCGGCTACTTCGTGGCAGGCTTGGGCGGCTCTCAGTTCGCCCTGCCGGGGGCAGTCGACCGGCTGCGCGCCGGCCGTGACGAGCCCGGCCAGGTGGTGGCGCTGGCCGCCACTGACCCGGCTCAACCGTACGGCGCAGTGCTGCCCTGGCCGGCCGACGCCGTGGGTCGCATGGGCCGGGTGCCCGGCGCCTTCGTGGTGCTCTTTGGCGGCGAGCTGGTGCTGTTCTTGGAGCGTGGCGGCCGCTCACTGCTGACGCGCGGCCACATCACTGTCGACATGCTGGCCGCGCTGCTGCGGGTGGCGCTGAATTTGACCAAGGTCGAATTGCAGCGCGTGGATGGAGAGCCCGTGCGCCAGTCGAAGCTGGCACCGCTGCTGGGGGAAGCGGGTTTCGGTCCCAGCCCCCGCGGCCTGGTCGTCTGGAAGCACTGAGCCGCCGGTGCCCGAAGGCGACACCATCTGGCGCACCGCGGCCGCACTCCGGCGCAGCCTGCTCGGCCAGACAGTGGTCGCCGCCCGGCCGGCCGCTCTGGAGCGGCTCAGCGGCTCTGTGCTGGAGGACGTTCATCCCGTCGGCAAGCACCTGCTTCTGCGGTTCAGCGGCGGCTGGACGCTGCATTCCCATATGCGTCTCTTCGGCTCATGGCATCTGTACCGGCCGGGCGAGCGCTGGCGGAAGAGTGCCCGGGCCGCCCGCGCCGTGCTTGAATTCGGTGACTGGCTGGCAGTCTGCTTCTCGGCTCCGCTGGTCGAGCTGACCCAGCAGCCGCTGGCGGGTATCGCCCATCTCGGGCCTGACATCCTGGCCGCCGACGTGAGCTGGGAGCAGATCACGAGACGAGCACGAGCGCTCGGGCCCGTCCCGCTGGGGGAGCTGCTGCTGGATCAGCGCGTCTGCTGCGGCATCGGCAACGTCTACAAGTGCGAGGCGCTCTGGACGCTGGGGTTGGATCCGTGGCTCAGGAGTGACGCGCTGACGGACGAGCGCCTGACCCAGCTCTTCATCACCGCTCGGCAGGCGATGCAGGCCAACTTGAGCGGCGGTTTCGAGCGGCGCTTCGAAAGCGGCCGCTCCCGCGCTGTGCATGGCCGGCGGAGCCGGCCCTGTCCCCGCTGTGGCACCGCCGTGGCTACGCGGCAGCAGGGTGAGCAGGCGCGCTGGACGTACTTCTGCCCTACCTGTCAGAGGACTGCAGCGTCCGCGTCCTGACCTAGGTCTGGTGTCCTAGGCGTAGTCGAAGCCGACCACGTCGACTCGTTTCGCGCTCGTGAGGTGGCCGGAGCCGCCGACGTAACTGCCGGACGTCGGGGCGACGTCGCCGTAGTCCTTGCCCACCGCCACGGTGACGTAGCGGATTCCCGTCGGCCGTCCGTGGGTGGGGTCGAAGCCGTAGGCGGCCGCCGGACCCGCTCCCAAGGACGGCACCAGCGCCTCCACCCAGGCGTGGGTGCCGCCCTCGCCCAGAAGGTGGCCAGAGACGTAGCGGGCGGGCAGCCTGAGCAGCCGGCAGAGCGCCAGCATCACGTGGGTGTAGTCCTGACATACGCCCGAGCCTCGCACCAGCGCCTCCTCGGCCGAGGTATGGATCCCTGTGACTCCCGGCCGGTAGTCGAGCGCTTCCCTGACGCAGCGATTGATCCGGTCCGCCAGCTCCAGCCCGGCCAGCCCCTCCCGAGCCAGTTCGCCTGCCATTCGGCGCAGTCGTGGACCCGGTTCAGTGAGGCCGGCCGGGGTGAGCAAACCCCTGTCCTTGAGCCAGCGCGGCGCCACCTCGGCCGACTGGAGCCGGCGCTCGTCGTCGACGCTGCGCTCGACGACGATTCGAGCCTCGAAATCGACTGCTGAGTCGACCTCTGGAAAGCGGATCTCGACCACGGAGTTGCCGTACCTGTCTGACCTCCGAGTAAGGCGGCCGGCCTCGGGCATGAACCGGAGGTGACTCATCAGCGTCCGCTGGTCTCCGTGCTGGTCGGGAGGCACCACTATCAGCCGGTGGCGCAGCCGCCGGATGGGCGACTCGTACTCGTAGCGGAAGGCCTGCCTGACCAGATAACGCGCGCGGACCAGCCGGTCCCAGTCGAGGTCGCTCTGATCCACCAGACCCGGGATCAGGTCCTGCGCCATCTTCTGCTGACGTCGTCTCATAGGTCGGCTGTGCTCACGTTGGCGGTGCCGTCGTTGGCGGCCCCGTCGTTGGGGTCCCCGCGAAATCGACAGATTTCGTGGGGTTGAGATCGGCCCATACCTCAAGGCTCTTGAACGCCGCCGGTCCCCAGGTGGTGACCATCGAAACGTCGGCGGCGTCGCGCCCGCGCCCGATCACGACCCGGCCGACCCGCCGGCAGTTGTTGCGGGGATCGAACGTCCACCAGCGATCGCCCAGATACACCTCCGCCCAGGCGGCGAAGTCCATGGGTGCGTCAGGCGGCTCGACATAGATATCCGGGAGGTAGCCGAAAACGTAGCGGGCGGGGATGTTCAGAGCCCTGCAGAAGGTGATGAAGAGGTGCGTGAAGTCCCGGCAGACGCCCTCCTTACGCTCGAAGGCGTCCACAGCCGTGGTCAGCCGGTCGCTGGCGCCGTACCGGAACGCCAGGTGGCCGTTGACCCAGTCCGAGATCGCCTGGGCCCGCGACCAGCCGGGAGTCGTCGTCCCGAAGAGCTCCCAGGCGGTCCCCATCAGTGCGTCGGACAGGCAGTACCGGCTGGGCAGCAGGAAGTGGGTCACCTCGCCCGGCAGCGCTTCCACCGGGCTCTGGCCGGCGTCCTCCGCCAGTTCGTCCGCCAGGTCAGGCACCTCAACCCGGGCGTCGTAGCGGAAACGGGCGCGTCCCAGCCCGAGCACAGCTCGGCGGTTCAGGTTGCCATAGAGATCGGTGAAAGCTGCTATCTCGGCCTCTGGCTCGAGCTCCGAGGTCTCCTCGAGAACCCGCGGCGACTCGCCCCTGCGGGCGGCCACCTGGATCAGAGCGAAGCTGGATGCGGGAACGTCGAAGGTGAAGACGCAGCCGACGCGGAGTCGGAGATTGGGTCTCACGGTCTTGGTGAAAATACACGGAAGGCGCAGGGGCAGGAGCCTGTGCGATCCACACCACGCAGTCTGGATAGGGTTTGGATGAAGTGCCCAGCCGGCCTCGATCGGCCGGCTGACTAGACTTCGGCTGCGTGGGGATTTCGAGCGCCGTTCGGCCCTACGACGAGATGCTCGAAGAGAGCGGCCGCCCCCGGGCAGTGTACCGCCGGCTGCATCGAACCCTGCTTCGGGCCGGCCGCTCGGACCTGGCGCGCCGTCACCGCCTCGCGCAGCGGGCTTTCAGGGATCACGGCATCACCTTCACTGTCTCGCAGCGAAAGGTAGGCATCGAGAGGATCTTTCCTTTCGACTTGATCCCCCGGATCATCGATCCGCCCCAGTGGTCTCGGATCGAAGCAGGCCTGAAGCAGCGGGTGACAGCACTCAACCATTTCCTGGAGGACGTCTACGGCGAGCAACGGATCCTCCGCCAGGGTGTGGTGCCGGCTGAGATCGTGCTCTCGTCGGCCGGATTCCGGCGGGAGCTGGTCGGGCTCAGCGCCCCCCACGGAGTGCGCTGCCATGTCGCCGGAGTCGACCTGGTCCTGGACCACAAGGGCGAGGTCCACGTGCTGGAGGACAACCTGCGCACGCCCTCCGGCATCTCCTACGTGCTGGCCAACCGCCAGGTGCTGAAGCGGATCTACCCGGAGCTGTTCGTCGGCCACGACGTGCTGCCGGTGGACGGGTACACCCATCAGCTGCTCCAAAACCTGCGCTGGCTCGCCCCCGGCCGGGTCGACGAGCCGACTGTCGTGCTGCTGACTCCGGGCATCTTCAACTCGGCCTATTTCGAGCACCTGTTCCTCGCCAAGCAGATGGGCATAGAACTGGTCGAGGGCTCGGACCTGGTGGTCGACCAGGACCACGTTTTCATGCGCACCACCGCCGGCCTGCGCCCTGTGCACGTCATTTACCGGCGGGTCGACGACGACTTTCTGGATCCCGTGACCGGCCGCACCGACAGCGTGATAGGGGTGCCGGGGCTGGTCAACGCCTACCGAGCCGGGAAGGTCTCGATCGCCAACGGCCTGGGCAACGCCGTCGCCGACGACAAGGCTGTGTACGCCCTGGTTCCCCAGCTCATCCGCTACTACCTGGGCGAGGAGGCCATCCTGCCCAATGTGCCCACCTACCTCTGCGCCCGCCAGCAGGAACGCACCTATGTGCTGGAGCACCTGCACGAGCTGGTGGTCAAGACGGTGGGGGAGTCAGGCGGCCATGGGATGCTGATCGGACCAGCCTCCACCGCCGGCCAGCGAGAGCGGATGCGGCGGCGGATCCAGGCTCGGCCGCGCGACTTCGTGGCCCAGCCGGTGGTGTCCCTGTCGGTCCAGCCGGCCCTGTTCGACGGAGCTCTCGCGAGCCGGCACCAGGACCTGCGACCGTTCGTGCTGACCGGCCGGGAGGTCTCGGTCACTCCGGGCGGCCTGACCCGGGTCGCGCTGCGGGCCGGCTCGCTGGTGGTCAACAGCTCTCAGGGCGGTGGCAGCCGAGACACCTGGGTGCTGGGTTCCCCGGGGGCGCGGGATGCCGCTGCTGAGTAGGGTCGCCACCACTCTCTACGTGTTCGGCCGCGAGTTGGAATCGGCCGAGCACCTGGCCCGGATTCTGCGGGTTCACTCGGAGATGTCGCTCGACCGCTCACAGCCGCGTCCTAGCCGTTTCTGGCCGGCCTTCCTGGAGCTGGCGGGGTGGCCGGCGACCCGCTCGGCGCGGCGTGAGAAGGCGATCGGGCTGGCTCTCGGCGACACCGCCGGTCCCTCCCTCGCGCGCTCGGTGGAGGCCGCCCGGCAGGCGGCTCAGGCGGTCAGGCCTTCGTTGTCGACCGAGGTCTTCGAGCAGGTCAACCTGCTCTACTGGCGACTCCGCGAGACCGGCTGGGAAGGCGGCCTCTACGACCACCTGCACCAGGTGGAACTGACAGCGCAGCTGATCGGCGGCCTGATCGACGACACCATGGCCCACGACGAGGCATGGAACTTCGTGCGGCTGGGCAAGTTCTTCGTCCGGGCAGCCGGCGTGACCCGGCTGGTCGTGCGCAAAGGCATCGAGCTGGCCCGCGCCGGCGATGACGCGGTCGCCTGGAGCAGTGTGCTGCGTTGCTGCAGCTCCTTCGAGGCCTACCAGATCCGCCGTCCGGCCGTGACCAGGGCCGAGGCCATCAGCTTCCTCCTCTTCGATCGAGCCTGCCCGCGATCCGCTGGGTTCAGCGTCGCGGAATCACTGCTGACTGTCAGGCGCATTGACGGAGCGGAGTCGGGAAGACCCCCCCACCGTGCGCTCGGCCAGCTCGCAGCCCTTTTTGAGTACGCGGACCCGGCCGAGGTGGTCAGGGCGCCGGCAGCGTTCGGAAGCCGGGTCGATCGCCTCGCCGGCGAGGTGGCGCGGGCGCTGCGGGAGGCCTACTTCCAGCCGATCGAAGTCGCCAACTGGGTGATTGAGGGACTGAGCCGCCAGCCCCAACAGCAGCAACAGGCCTAGCAGCTGATTTGCGCTTCGAGATCGCTCACACCACTCGATACAGGTACAGCGCCCCGATCCGCGAGGCCCATACCGAGGTCCGGCTTCGGCCAACCGACGAGATGGGCCAGCGAGTGCTCCGCCACCGCCTCGAGGTGCGCCCGGAGGCTCCTGTCGGCGCTTACACCGACGGCTTCGGCAACCGGGTGCAGTACTTCGATCTGCTGGCGCCCCACGATCACCTCGAGATCGTGAGCCGGGCGGTGGTTGAGACAGGCGTCCAGCAAACGACCCATCCCCCAGACGTTTTCCCCCACGACCTCTTACTCTTCCGGCCGCCAGTGGTCCAAGGCGCGGCGCTGCGCCGGGTCGCCGGTCGGCTGGGCTCCTTCGACGCATCGGCTCCAGCTGAGGTTCAGGCGGCCGCGGACCGGTTGCGCGAGCTGATCGCTCGCAGCTTCACCTACAGCCCCGCCTCGACCACAGTCACGACTGCCACCGATGAGGTGGTCCGACTGAAGCGCGGTGTCTGCCAGGACTTCGCCCATCTCTTCATTGCCGTCTCGCGCATGCTCGGTCTGCCCGCCCGCTACGTCAGCGGCTACGTCTACTCCGGCTCAGGGGAACCGACGGTGGGCGCCTCCCACGCCTGGGCCGACATACTGGTCCCCGAGAAGGGCTGGCTGCCCTTTGATGCCACCCACTCAGGGCTGGATTCGGATCGCTACGTGCGGCTGGCAGTCGGTCGTGATTACCGCGACGCCGCTCCGACGCGCGGCGTCTTCGTGGGCTCGGCCCGCAGCGATATGGAGATCAAGGTCGAGACCCGGCCGCTCGGCGGCGGGTGATGTTCGGGCGGCGACCACCACAGGTCCCGCGTCCGCGGTGAAGCCCCGGTTAGCCTGAGCGGATGAGCTCAGCCGGCTGGTTCGATGGGGTCAAAGACCTCACCCTGGCCCTGGTCAGGACCCCCAGCGTCAATGGCAGCGCGGACGAGGTGCGCTTCGCCGGACGGCTCCGCGACATCATCGCTCAGGACGGCTTCCCGACCCATCACGGTGATGAGCTGCGCGTGGTCCCCATCCCTGGCGATCCGTGGCGGCGGTCGAACGTGATCGGGTTGGTTCGGGGCGAGGGCCGCCGCACAGTTCTGCTCTGCGGCCACTACGACGTCGTCAGCACCGCCAACTATGGCGAGCTGGAGCCCTGGGCGTGCGACCCTGAGGCCCTGGCGCCCAGGCTGATCGAAGCTCTCGCCGGCGCGCCACCTGGCACGCTCGAGGCGCTGGCCCTGACCGACCTGCAGAGCGGTGACTTCCTGCCGGGCCGCGGCGCTCTGGACATGAAGAGCGGGCTGGCGGCCGGCATTGCTGTGCTCCGGCACTTCGCGAGTGAACGCCCGCCGGGGAATCTGCTGCTCCTCGCCACCCCTGACGAGGAGGTCAACTCGGCTGGCATGAGAGCCGCGCGAGAAATGCTTCCCGAGCTCGCCCGCGAATGGGAGCTTGAGCTCACCTGCGCTGTCAACGTTGATTCCGAGTCCGACCACGGCGATGGCGGCCAGGGGCGCTCGATCTTTCTCGGCAGCGTCGGCAAGCTGCTGCCCTTTGTTCATGTTGTGGGTAGGGAGAGTCATGCCGGCGAACCGCTGGGCGGCGTGAGCGCGACGCTGCTCGCGGCGGAGGTGGTGCGCAGCCTGGAGTGGAGTCCTGACCTGGTCGAGGGCCAGGGAGCGGAGGCTTCGCCATTGCCTGCGCTGCTCAAGGTGGCGGACACGAAGGGCGCCTACGACGTGACCACGCCTGCCGCAGTCTGGCTCTACCTGAACGTCTTGAGTCACACCCGGCGACCGTCCGAGGTTCTTGACTGGGCGCGAAGCAAGGTCGAGCGGTCCCTGCAGAAGGGCTTGCAGGAGGCGGCGAGTCGCGCCGCCGCGTACGCCCGCCTCACAGGCACAACCGTCGTGTCGTTCGAGTCGCAGCCCTTGGTGCTGACCTATAGCGAGCTTTACGCCCGAGCTGGCGGCCTATCAGCTCACGCGGCAGATTGGGGCCAGCTGCGCAGCCTGACGGAGCAGCCTGGCCTGGACGGCCCCGAGCGCTCCCGCAGAATGGTCGAGTTCCTCTGGCAGCGCAGCGGCCTCGTCGGCCCGGGGGCTGTGGTTGGTTTTGCATCGCTTGCCTACCCAGCGGCGAGTCTGGAGGCGAGTTCGGCAGGCCCGTTTGCAGGTCGGTTTCGGGAGATCGTGGATCGGGAGGCCAGAGCGGCAGGGGAATGGAGCGGCAGCACTGTCAAACTGCGCGGGTACTTTCCGGGCGTGTCCGACATGAGCTTTTTGGCCTACGGCTTCACAGACGCTGACGTGGCAGTTCTGGCCGAGAACACGCCCGCCTGGGACCTGGGCCTGGCGCAGCCCAAGTCAGGGGATTTCGCGCTGCCGGTGGTGAACATCGGCCCTTGGGGCCGCGACCCCCATCTGCGGCTGGAGCGGGTCCACGCCCGCTACGCTTTCGAAACCGTCCCCGAGCTGGTCTGGCGCGTGGCCCTGGCGGCGCTGGCGGGCTGAAAGGTGGCGTCGCCGAAGGGAGCCGACTGGAGCCGGCGACGGCCGGCCCAGCTCTCAATCGGGTCTACAGGTCTCTTACTTGGGGCAGGTGTTGAGCCAGCAGTAGTAGAACGGTGTCTGGTCGTGGCCGGCGCTCACCTCGTTCTCCGCCTTGCGCTTCCAGTCCTGGATCAGCGAGTTGTTCGGATACAGGTTGTCAGCCTGAGTGAACCACTTGTCGGCCAGCTTGTAGTGCTTCTGGTCATACTCGTCGAAACCCTTCTCCAGGTCGTTGGTGGTGGGGCTCGACTTGGCGGAGGTGCCTGACTTGCTGAGGAACTCTTTCGCCACTCCTGTGGGCACTGCAAAGTTCAGACCCTGCACCTCCTGGCCGGTGGTGGGATCGATGGAACCGAAGGTGAGCAGCCCTACCACCTCGCCCTTGCTGTTCAGGACCGGGCCCCCGGAGTTGCCGTGGGTGGTCGCCGCATCGGTCTGGATTGCGCTCCAGCCGCCCTCCAGCTGCTTACGGCCGGAGACGCTGCCTGTGGTCAGTGTGGGATCGACGGGCTGGTCAGCCTTCAGCGCCGGGTTCAGCAGTACGGCGCCGGGATAGCCGATCACGTACAGCTTTTCACCGGTTTGCAGGCTGGAGTCGTCGCCCAGTGGCAAGGTGGGCACGTTGTGCTGACCCTCCATCTTGAGGACCGCCACATCCTTGCCCGGTACCGGGGTCCCATTGGTGACGACGTCCGCGACAACGCCGCCGCTGGGGCTCAGCTGTTTGCCGTTGGAGAAAGTCAGGATCTTGCTGTCGATCTTGCCGATCTGGGCGTACTTGAGCGCCCAGTTCAGGACCTGCTTGAAGAAGGCCGCTTGGAGGTTGGCGGGAATGCTGCTGGAGCTGCCAACTGAGGCGGCGACAGCGGTGGCGAGCTGGTCCAGCGCTTGGTTGATCAAAGCCGGCTTCACCTGATCGTCGCCCGGAGCCGCCACATGGGCGTTGGTCAGGAGGATGCCGTCCGGCGAGATGACGAAGCCGGAGCCGAGGAAACCTGTCTGCTCGGCGAACTGCGCGACGTTGGCAGGGTTCGGATCCGGCGTGACGTAGTCGAAGAAGTGAGCGGTCAGCTCGGTGTAGGCAGCGGCATTCACTGCGGCAGCGTTGTTGGGATCGAGCTGGCCGGCATCCACCAGAGCCTGCAGTTTGCTCACTAGAACAGCCTTGGCGGCCGGGCTGACATAGGTGTCGGGAACAGTCACGGGGCCGCTGAACTGCGCGTAGATCTGCATTACCGCCGGGCTCGACTGAGCGAAGAGCCGAGTTGCTGAGAGATCCTTAGGCCCGCTTTGGTTCGAGCCGCCGCAGGCGGCAGCGAGGCCGAGCACGAAGACAACCAGGAGGGCTCGGGTCGCGCGGGCACGCCCCGTCGAGGGCCAGCTGGCGCCCGGGGCTTGCTTCATCGTCGACGGTCTGACACTCACAGCTCAACTCTCCTTGACTGGCAGGCCAGATCGGCGACCGCCACTAGCGAAGTGTCACGGTCACCCAGGCTTTGATCGCATTGTCGCGCATATAGGGCGCGCTTGGCCGCGGTAAACGATGGCATCCGTGACTCCCCGTGATAAACGTCTGGATCAGGTCACCAAAAGCCTCTCTCAAGCCCGGCGCCAGGCCAACCGTGCCAACCCCCAAAGCCTCGGCGCTTTAGCGCAGGATGCGCGTGTGCCAGCACGCCTCAGTACGTTTGGCAGCTTCCATGCCCGCTGGTCCCGACTCACCGCTCGCTGACGCCGCCCGGCTGCTGGCCGGCGCAAGGCGCGGCGTGGCATTCACCGGTGCGGGGGTTTCCGCCGAAAGCGGCATCACTACCTTCCGCGGCGAGGGAGGCCTGTGGACCAAGTACGACCCCGTCCAGACCGCATCGCTGGCTGGGTTTCTGGCCGACCCGGCGGTCTACTGGCGGGTGTCACGGGATCGCTGGCAGACCTATCGACGGGCAGAGCCCAACCCGGCGCATCTGGCCCTGGCCGCGCTGGAGGCGTCGGGTCACCTGACAGCCATTGTCACCCAGAACACCGACGGACTCCACCGGCGGGCCGGCTCCCGACACATAGTGGAGCTGCACGGCGAGGGTGGCAGGGTGCGCTGCCTGAGCTGTGGCTCGGAGGAGCCGAGAGCCGAGGTCCAGGCTCGGCTTTCGTCGGAGCTGCCCCCGCTCTGCCGGCGGTGCGGCGGCCGGCACCTGAAGCCGACGGTTGTGTTCTTCGGCGAGGGCCTACCGGCGGCCGCCCTCAGCGCCGCCATCGAGCTTGCCGGCACCTGCGACCTGCTGCTGATAGTGGGCAGCTCGCTGACTGTCAACCCGGCGGCGATGCTGCCAGATCTGGCCCTGAGGCGCGGCGTGCCGGTGCTGATCGTCAACCCTGAGCCCACACCGCTGGACAGCCGGGCTGACGCTGTGCTGAGCGGCCCGGCCGGCTTGATCCTGCCTGAGCTGATGCGGTTGGTCACGGCGAGTGGAGACAGCTCTCCAGTTTTGTAGAAGTGACGTCAGGACTCTCACCCGGGGGAGCGCGGGCGCAGGTGAACAACGTCGCCGGCCACTATCCGGCGGCCGGCCACTATCAGCGCACCATCAGCATCTATGGCCTCCGCGACTCCCTCCACCGCACCTTCTGCCAGCTCCACTCGAACCATCTCGCCCAGCGTGTCGGAGCGAGCCCGCCAGGCCTCCAGCACCGCCGCGTCGGTCGCGGCGAACCAGCGCGGCAGCTGGGAGATCAGCTCCTGCAGCAGGTCGTCTCGTGACACGTCGAGGCGCGCGGCGCCAGGGGGCGCCCAGCTGAGATTGACCCCCACCCCGACCACGCAGTGATCGCCGCGCCGCTCGGCCAGGATTCCGGCCAGCTTGCGGCCCTGGAGCAGGAGGTCGTTGGGCCACTTGAGGCGGACCTCAGGTCCGCACGCGGAGGCTGCGGCGACACCTGCCGCGAGACTGGCCAGTGAGCGCGCGGGCAGGACGAAGGAGGCGAGCAGCGCAGTGCCCGGGGGGGCCTCCCAGCGCCTGTCTCGCCGCCCTCTGCCGAGCGTCTGCTCGTCAGTCACGACCACGGTGCCCAGTGCCATGCCGCGCGCGACGTCCTGGGTGGAGGTGGTGCGGCTGAGCCTGACGATGTTCACTCAGGTGACTCTAGAACGGGCGACCGATCTCAGCGGCTGCTTTGGGCACCTGAGGGCCTCCCCCCTAAGCTAAGAAGTGCATGGCGGGTACTTCCTGGGACAAGCAGGGCCAGCTGGAGCAGGCGTTCGAGATAGTCGCTCCCGCTATCCGCCGGTCGGCGCAGCAGCACGGCCTCCGGCTGCAGGAGTACTTTCGGGACGACCCGGTCTGGCGGCTCTCCCGCGGCGAATCCTCCGTTGACGTGGCCTGGGACGAGGCGGAGCCCGAGCAGTACGCGGTGAGCGCCCTCTGGTGGGAGGGTGACAAACTGCAGCGGCACGAGGCCGGGGTCTTTACGCGCGATCGGTCTCCCGACGAGCTGGAAGCGCTCGTCAGCGAAGCTGTCGCCAGGCTGCCTCAATGAAGCTGCATCGCGCCATCACGCTGGTGGTGATGATCGTGGCCTCGCTGCTCCTGCTGGTGGTCTCGGTGGCCTTCGGCGCCGCCAGCCTCGGGCCGGGCAGCCTCACAGCCCTGCTGGTGGTGGTGGTCGCCGCGGCGATCGCCGGCATCGCCTTCAGCTGGAAGCGGTACTTCCCTCGCCGGCCATGAGCCATCAGCTCAAGATCGGCTGGAAAGCTTCGGCCGAGCAGTTCGGACCGCGTCAGCTGCTGGACTATGCGGTTCTGGCTGAGGAGCTGGGCTACGACAGCGTCTGGGTCTCTGACCACTACCAGCCCTGGCGCCACACCAACGGCCACGCGCCGTTCTCGCTCGCCTGGCTGGGCGCGCTTGCGGTCTCCACGCAGCGGATCGAGATGGGCACCAGCGTGCTCACTCCAACGTTCCGCTATCACCCCTCGATCATCGCCCAGGCCTTCGCCACGCTCGGCGTTCTGGCGCCCGGCCGCGTGATCCTGGGCGTGGGCACCGGCGAGTCGATGAACGAGGTGCCAGTCATCGGCATCGAGTGGCCTGAGTTTCGCGAGCGCTTCCGCCGCCTGAGCGAGGCGACCAAGCTGATCCGCAAGCTCTGGAGTGAGGACTTCGTCGAGTTCGAGGGCGAGTACTACAGAGTGCGCGGCGCCACCGTCTACGACAGGCCCCAGGAGATGGTGAAGATCTACGTTGGCGCTTCGGGCGAGGTCGCCGCACGCTTTGCCGGACGGCAGGCGGACGGATTCATCTGCACATCCGGCAAGGGGGCTGGGCTTTACAGCGAAAAACTGCTCCCAGCCGTTGCCGAAGGTGCCCGCGCGGCGGGTCGCGACTTCGAGGCGATCGAGAAGACCATCGAGCTGAAGGTGTCCTTCGACAGTGACCGGCAGCGGGCGCTGAGCGACACCCGGATCTGGGCGGCGCTGGCGCTGCCGGCGGAGGACAAGGCCAACGTTCACAATCCTCGCGAGATGGAGAAGCTGGCGGCCAAAGTCGAGCATCCGGAGAAGCGCTGGCTGGTGTCGGCGGATCCTGACGAGCACGTGGAGCAGCTGCGACCCTATCTGGAGCTCGGCTTCACGCACCTGATCTTCCACGCTCCAGGTGACGATCAGGCTCGCTTTTTGAAGCTCTACTCGGAGCAGGTGGTGCCCCGCCTGCGCGCCCGCTGGGGGTGAGCGGCTCGCCCGAAACCGTCTGGGCGGTGGTTCTGATCAAGGACTTCGGGTCCGCGAAAGAGCGGCTGAGCGCCGCTCTGCCCAGCGGAGAACGGCGGGAGCTGGCGCGGCGCAACGCCAAGCTTGCCCTGGCAGCGGCTGGCGCGGCAAGTCACGTTCTGGCCGTCTGCGGGGGCCTCGAGGCTGCGGAGCTGGCGCGTCTTGCCGGGGTGGAAGTGCTGCTGGAAGCGCGGCCAGCCGGCCAGAATCCGGCCGCCCGGCTCGGCATCGACTTCGCCCGCCAGCGCGGTGCCGGGGCAGTGCTTTTGCTCTCCAGCGACCTGCCCCTGATCCGACCCGACGACATCGCCGAGCTGCTCGCCCGGGCCCGGACCCTGGGCGAGCCAGCGGTGCTGGCCGCGCCGGCGACCGGCCGGGGCGGCACCAACGCCCTCTATCTCTGCCCACCAGACGCGATCGACCTGCACTTCGGCGACGACTCGCTGCCTAAGTTCCAGGCTGATGCCGATCGGCGTGGCGTCGCGTTCGCGCTGTTCGAGTCACCGGCGCTGGCGCTGGACCTTGACGAACCCGCCGACCTGGCTCAGCTGGACGAGCCCGGAATTGGGGCTCGCTCTTGAGGCGGCTCGAGGTCCTGGGCGTGGAGGGACTGCCCGAGGTGCTGCCCGGCGACGATCTCGCCGGGCTCATCCTGGCTCGGTGTTCTTTGCAGGAGCGAGATGTGGTGGTGGTCGCCCAGAAGGTGGTTTCCAAGGCGGAGGGCCGGCTGCGCCATCTGCCCGAGGTGCGGCCGGGTCCAGAGGCGCTCGATTACGCCCGCCAGCTTGCCGGCGACGCGCGCCTGCTCCAGGTGATCCTGGACGAGAGTGTCCGCGTGGTGCGGGCCGAGCGCGTTCTGATAGTGGAAACGAAGCACGGCTTCGTCTGCGCCAATGCGGGAGTCGACCACTCGAACGTGCCGGGCGAGGAGACTGTGGTGCTCCTGCCCGAAGACTCGGACCGCAGCGCGGCTGAGCTGTGCCTGCGACTCTGCCAAGCCAGCGGAGTCCGAGTGGGCGTCATAGTCGCCGACACCTTCGGCAGGGCTTGGCGCATGGGCATCGCCAACGTCGCGCTGGGGGTGGCAGGCCTGCCGGGGCTGATCGACCACCGCGGCAAGCCCGACGACTTCGGCCATGAGCTCCAGGCGACTGTGATCGCGGTGGCGGATGAGCTGGCTGGGGCAGCCGAGCTGGTGATGGGCAAGACCGATAGGATTCCCGTCGCGATAGTCCGCGGCTGGCGGGCTGACGCACCTGACAACACCGGCCGGGACCTGATCCGCCCGGCCGAGCTCGACCTCTTCCGATGAGCGGACCAAGAGTTGTGCTGCTCGCCGGCGGCACCGGGGGCGCCAAGCTGGCTGTAGGGCTCCAGGCTGAGCTGCCGGATCAGCACCTGATAGTCATCGCCAACACCGCCGATGACGTGGATCTCTGGGGTCTTCGCATCTCCCCCGACCTGGACTCGGTGCTCTTCCGGCTGGCCGGCATCTTCAACGAAGAGGCCGGCTTCGGGGTGGTCGAGGAGACGTTCAACACCCACTCGCAGATGAAGCTGCTGGGCGCCCCAGACTGGTTCTGGCTGGGCGACCGGGACCTCGCCTTCCACCTGATCCGCAGCGAGCTGCTGCGGTCGGGGCGCCGGCCGAGCGAGGTGTCGCTGGAACTGGGCCGCCGGCTGGGGCTCTTGAGCCAGGTGCTGCCGATGTCGGACGAGGAGGTGCGGACCGTCTTCGAGACGAAGCAAGGTCGGCTTGGCTTTCAGGAGTACTTCGTGCGCGAGAAGCTCCGCCCGGAGATGTTGGGTTACGTCTTCGAGGGGGCTGCGGCCGCGCGGCCCTCGCCGGAGGCGGCGGCGGCCCTGGCAGCTGCTCAACTGGTCATCATCGGCCCCTCCAACCCGCTGATCAGCATCGGCCCCTTACTGGAGGTGCTCGGTTCGCACCTGGAGCGGGAGCGCACGGTGGCGGTCTCGCCGCTGGTGGGCGGCCGGGCACTGAAGGGACCCACTGCCGAGATGTTGATCAAAGCCCGCGGAGCTGCTACCCCGGAGGTGGTCGCGCGGGAATACGCAAGGGTGGCGGGCGGATTCGTGCTCGATAAGGTGGATAGCGACTGCGCCGCGCACATAGCTGCGCTCGGCTACAGGGTCGCGATCACCGACACGCTAATGCCAGACAGGGAGGCCGCCAGGCGACTGGCGAGGGAGATCTTGGGCGCATGGACGAGCTGAGGCGTCAGGCGGCGGCTCTGGACGCGGACGTGCTGACCTTCCTGCTCAGCCCCTCCCAGCCGCTGGAGCCTCTGCTGGAAGCCGCTCACCGGTTGGCGGTTGAAGGCCACGGCCACCGCATCTCCTATTCGCCCAAGGTCTTCCTGCCACTGACGCAGCTCTGCCGCGACAACTGTGGCTACTGCACGTTCGCCAAGCCGCCCCGGCCGGGCGCGCGGGCCTACATGACTGAGGAGGAGATCCTGGGTCTGGCTCGGGCCGCCGCCCAAGCCGGTTGCTCGGAAGCGCTGTTCACGCTGGGCGACAAGCCCGAGCGACGCTACGCGGTCGCCCGCCAAGAGCTGCGCGGGCTCGGCTTTGAGACGACTGTGCAGTACCTGGCGCACATAGCCGGCCGCGTGCTGGAAGAGACGGGCCTGCTGCCGCACCTCAACCCGGGGGTCGTGAGCCGGGAGGAGATGAGAGAGCTGCGAGCTGTCAGCGCGAGTCAGGGCCTGATGCTGGAGCAGCTCTCGCCGCGACTGCTGGAGCGCGGCCAGGCGCACTGGGCGAGTCCCGACAAGAAGCCGGCGGCACGCCTCCAAAACATCCGCTGGGCGGGCGAGCTGAACGTGCCCTACACGACAGGTTTCCTGATCGGCATCGGGGAAACGCTGCGCGAGCGGGCGGCGACGATCGCCGCTCTGGCTCAGGAGGCGCAGGCGGAGCACGTGCAGGAGCTCATAGTGCAGAACTTCCGGGCCAAGCCGGGCACTCTCATGGCGGCGGCGCGTGAGCCGGGCATGGAGGAGCTGCTGCGCGCGGTGGCTGTGACCAGGCTGGCCGCCGGACCGCGCGTCAATGTGCAGGCGCCGCCCAACCTTGCGCCTGACGATTACGCGCTGCTCGCCCGGGCCGGCATCAACGACTGGGGCGGCGTCTCACCGCTGACCATGGACTACGTCAACCCGGAGGCGCCCTGGCCCCAGCTGCGCTTTCTGGAGCAGGCGACCCGAGCGGCCGGTTCGCAGCTGGTGGCGCGGCTCAGCGCCTACCCCGAGTACATCGCAGATCTCGACAGAGCCCAGCGCTGGCTCGATCCGCGCGTCATGCGCCACCTGCTCCGGGCGGCGGATGGCGAGGGGCTCCTGCGCAACTCTCACTGGTGGCCGGCGGCCCAGATTCCGACCCCGGCCGTTCACGCTCCGACGCCGCTGCGGCCGGCGGTCGCCGCCGCCCTGCGGCGAGCGGAGCTCGGCGAGGTGCTGAGCGAGAGGGAGATCGAGACGCTTTTCACCGCCCGGGGTGAGGAGGTGGATGCGGTCGCCCGCCTGGCTGACGACGTCCGCCGTGAGGTCAACGGGGACACCGTGACCTACGTCATCACGCGCAACATCAACTACACGAACATCTGCTACTTTCGCTGCCAGTTCTGCGCTTTCAGCAAGGGCAAGATGTCCGAGAACCTGCGCGGCAAGCCTGAGCTGCTAAGTGTCCGCGAGGTGGTCGACCGCTGCCATGAGGCGGTGGCGCGCGGCGCCACCGAGGTCTGCATGCAGGGAGGCATCCATCCCAGCTTCACGGGCGACTTCTACGTCGATCTGCTCAGGGCGATCAAGCAGGAGCTGCCCGAACTGCATGTGCACGCCTACTCGCCGCTGGAGGTGTTCCAGGGCGCGCAGACCGCTGACAGGTCGATCGCCGAGCAGCTGCGGCTGCTGCGGGAGGCGGGGCTGGGCACGCTGCCCGGCACGGCGGCGGAGATCCTGGATGACCGCGTCCGCCGCTGGCTCTGCCCCGACAAGCTGAACACCGCTCAGTGGGCGGAGGTGGTGAAGGAGGCGCACCGGCAGGGTCTGCGCACCACCAGCACCATCATGTTCGGCGCCTGCGACGGCCCCGAACACTGGGCCCGACACCTGATGGTGCTGCGGGACATCCAGATGGAGACCGGTGGTTTCACCGAGTTCGTGCCGCTGCCCTTCGTCCACATGGAGGCGCCCATGTACCTGAAGGGCCGCTCGCGCCGCGGCCCCACCTGGGAAGAGGTGGTCAAGATGCACGCGGTGGCCCGGCTGGCGCTGCGCGGCTTCATCGACAACATCCAGGTGAGCTGGGTCAAGTGCGGCCTGGACGGCTGCCGGGAGATCCTGCAGGCAGGCGCCAACGACCTGGGCGGCACGCTGATGAACGAGTCGATCTCGCGCGCGGCGGGCGCGTCCCACGGCCAGGAGGTGACGCCGGCCGAGATGCAGGCGACGATCCGCTCCATCGGCCGCCTCCCCGCCCGCCGCACGACCACCTACAGAATCCTGGAGCGCTTCGACCAGGTCGCCTGAGGAGGCAACCAGCTGGTACTTGACGGGTCCGCTGCGCGGACCTATGGTGCCCATGTGGAGGCCGGGCAGCGAAAGGGGGCCGGTTTGTGATTCGTCGGTCCCGGTTCGAGCAGATGGGTACTCGGCTCAAGACTCAGTGCACCGCTGCGAAGAAGTGGCTGCATCTCAAGCCCATGAACCGATGGCAGATCGTGTTTTGGTTGCCAGGGCTAGCCCTGGCGTTGGAGCGCACCATCGACGCCACCCTGCTGCAGACGGGCTTCGATCGATGGCTAGCCCATAACCATCGGGACGGGCTTGTAATGGCGGTGCTAATCGGGCTCGGTGCCCTGACCATCGCCTACGCTTATCCCAATGATCCGGAGACTGGTGTAAACCAGTACGTACCCACGGGACGTAGGTGGCCGCTATGGCTGATCACGACCCTCGTTGCAATCGAGCTTGGCGGCGCGGCAGTGCTGTTGACCCTCTCTGCGACCGGAATGGCCTTGAATACTTGGACGGCTCTCGCTCCCACGATGCTCGGCTTCATTGCCCTATTGATGGCCGCGGTTCGAGGCAGCGCTCTGAAGAACCTGGTCGACGCGTCAGCTCAGAAGCAGTCCGACAGCGGTCTGTCGTCCCAACCCTGACGCCGTTTCCCCGTTTGCTCCCGATCTTCCACGAACCCCCAATTAACCGATGATTGGGGCATGGACTTCGAGACGATCGTGCGCGGGCTCCGCGATTCCAACTACGAGCTGAACAACGAATCACGCCTGGTGCGGGCCGGCCTCAAAGCCGAGCAGAACACCGCCTCCATAGTCGAGCGCTACGCCTGGCTTTACTCGCCGGAAGCCCTCGCTGAAGTCGATGCGGCAGCCGGCGAGGCGGAGAAGCGAGTGCACGCCGCGCTGCTTCAAGGCTTGATCGAGCGCCGCACGGCTGCCGCCCAGGACCGGCTGCTCGGCTTCTATGCCCGGGCCGAAACCCAGGTGGGCGGCGAGCAGGTGCAGTTCTTCACCGCCCTCGCCCGCCTAGCGGTGGAGCCTGAGCCCAAACGGAGGGAAGAGATCGGCGAAGCCCTGAGCCGCGTGATTGAGAAGGCTGAGGAGCTGACGCTGGAGATCAACCGGACTGTGATGACAGTCCTGCGCGAACAGGGGCACGATTCCTACATCCGCTTCTGGTCGGAGTTGAAGCAGGTCGATTACAGAGCCCTGCAGAGTGAGCTGGAGCGCGTTCGCGATGCGGCGGCGCCGCTCTACCGGAGCTGGATCGAGCCCCGCCTGCAGCGCTGCGGGCACGGCTTCGGCAGCACACCCCAGTTCCACCAGCCGTACATTCGCGGGCTGGCCGATCACGACGCCGTCTACACGAAGGAGCGCTTTGAGCCGGCCATGCGGGCCACCTTCGCTCAGCTCGGCCTGGAGCTGTTCCGGTCGCCCACCATCCACCTCGATCTCAGCGATCGCCCGGGCAAGAATCCCCGCGCTTCCGTCTCGGTACCTGAGGCTGGGCGGGAGGTGCACCTGCTGGTCCGCCCGGCGGGCGGCAATCACGACTACGCAGCCTTCCTGCACGAGGCCGGCCACGCGCTCCACTTCGGTCTGATCGACCCCGAGATCGGCTGGCCGCTTGCCAACCTGAGCCGGTCTTTTGCCTATCCGGAGCTGTGGTCGTTCCTCATCGAGGGCATCGGCCGCGACCCGCTCTGGCTCGAAGAGGCACTGGGCGTGCCCGCCGAGCAGGCCCAGACCATTGCCGCCGATCTGACAGGCGTGCATCTCATGATGTTCACCCGCTACACCGCCAAGCTGGCCTACGAGCTGGAGCTCTTCGGTGGCCATCCGCTGGACAGGGAGCGCGGGCGCAGGATCTATCGCGAGCTCCCCAGCCGGTCAACCGGATTCCTCTATGACGAGCGCTGGTGGCAGTACGACCGCGACGACGCCTTCTACTCCGCCGATTACCTGCGAGCCTGGCTGGCTCAGGCCGACGTCGACCGTCGTCTCAGAGAGCGCTTCGGCGAGCGCTGGTGGGCCGAGTCTGCCGCCGGGGCCTGGCTGCGCCAGCAGTGGTCGCGCGGCTGCGAGCCGGAAGCCGAGGAGACAGTGGCCGAGCTGGGCGGCCGTCCCGGGTCGGGCGAGGCGCTCCTGGCCATGTTCAGCGAGCGATTGGAGGGGATGAGAGTTGGCTGAGTCGACCCTTTTTGAGCGCGTCGAGGCCGACATGATGAGCGCGCGCAAAGCGAAGGAGCAGGCGGCGCTCGATGCCCTCTCGCTGCTGAAGAGCGAGGTCAGCCGCGCGGCCAAGGAACCGGGCTCCAAGGGCCTCCGCGATGAGCTGGTGATTCAGATCCTGCGCAAGGAGCTGAAGAAACGGGAGGAGGCGGCGGAGCAGTACTCAGCGGCCGGTCGGAAGGAATCCGCGCAGCGCGAAACCGACCAGGCGAAGGTCTTGCAGCGCTACCTGCCGACCCAGCTCTCCGACGCCGAACTGGAGAGCGAGCTGCGCGCCGTGATCGCAGAGGTGAAGCCGAGCGGAGTCAAGGACTTCGGCGCGGTCATGAAAGCGGCCACGGCTCGGCTGGCCGGCCGGACGGAGAGCGGCCGCATCGCCGCCACGGCTCGCCGGCTCCTCGCCTAGCTCCCGCGGATGACGACTGTCCCGTCCCGGCCGACGCCCCGCCGGCCGGCGGCGACCGCGCGGAAGAAGCGCCGGCGGCCGCCGCTGCGAGCGCCGCTGGGCGCACGGGAGCGCGCGGAGCTGACGGTTGGGCGCCTGGCCGAGATGTATCCGGCCGCCTGCGAGCTCGACTTCCGGAATCCATTCGAGCTGACGATCGCCACCATCCTTTCGGCGCAGACGACCGACCGGGCTGTCAACGCGGCGACGCCTCAGCTCTTCAGTCGTTACCCGACCGCCCGTGACCTGGCCGGCGCCGACCCGGCCGAGGTGGAGCTCATCGTCAAGTCCACCGGGTTCTTCCGGGCCAAGACGCACTCGATAATCGCCTGCGCCCAGCATCTTGTCGCGCGCTTTGACGGCGAGGTGCCGCCACGGTTGGAGGACCTGGTCACGCTGCCTGGTATCGGCCGGAAGACCGCCAATGTGATCCTGGGCGTCGCCTTCGACTTGCCAGGCTTTGCGGTCGACACCCACGTTATCCGGCTCTCCCAGCGGCTGGGACTGGCCGGCACCAGCGATCCGGAGAAGATCGAGCGCATAGTCACCAGGATGGTGCCGCCGGAGGAGTGGTCAGGCCTCTCCCTGCGTCTCATCCTGCACGGCCGCCGGATCTGTGACGCTCGCCGTCCGCGGTGCGAAGAGTGCCCGCTGAACGACTACTGCCCGTCCTCTTCGGTCAGGGGCACTCAACCGCCAGCCGGCTGAGACCGGCCCGCGAGTCAACCGCGAGTGGCACTCGCGGGCGTGGAGCCGCGACGAACAGATGTTCTATAGTGCGGTGATGGCACTCGAGCCGCGCCGGACCGCGGTCGAATACCTGGAGCAACCGTGCAAATCGGCCCTCAACCGAGTGCGGGGCATGCCCTTCGAGTGGTCGCTCAATCCCTACATGGGCTGCGAGCATCGCTGCGCGTTCTGCTATGTGCGGGCCTTCGAGAAGCGAGCCGACCGCCCCTCCGACTCTCGTTACGGCCGCACTGTGCGCATCAAGACCAATGTGGCGACGGTCCTTCGCCAGGAGTTCAGGCGGCCGAGCTGGCGCCGAGAGCCTGTCGCGATCGGCGCCGCGACGGATCCCTACCAGCCAGCTGAGGGTACCTTCCGTCTCACCCGGGCCTGCCTGGAAGCATTCGCGGACTTCCAGAACCCCGGGTCGCTGATCACCCGGGGCCCGCTCATCGTGCGCGACGTCGACGTGCTGAGCGCTCTGGCTCGGCGAGCGCGCTTCTCCGTTCACTTCAGCATCCCCACACTCGACCACGAGGTGTGGCGCCGGACCGAGCCCGGCACTGCGCCGCCCGCCCAGCGGCTGCGCGCTCTGGAAAAGCTTGCCAGTGCAGGAATCAAAACGTCGGTGGCCATGGCACCGATCCTGCCCGGCCTGAGCGACCGGCCGGAGCAGCTCGGCGCGGTGGTCAAGGCTGCGCGAGAGGGCGGTGCCGCGGGCGTCTGGGCAGGTCTGCTCTATCTCCGGGAGGGGACGCGGGAGCACTTCCTGGCCACGCTGGCCGAGCACTGGCCGGAACAGCTGCCAGCGTATCTGCGCGACTACTCCGGGCGTGCCTACCTGCCGGCGGCACGGCTCACAGCACTGCAGGCCGAGGTGAGCAAGCTCGTTAGCCAAGGTCGGCAGGAGGCAGGTGGGGTGCAGAGCAGGCGCTTCCTGGAGCCGCCCCCCGAACCGCATCAGCTCGCCCTCCTTGCCTAGTTGCCTGTACCGGCCAAATGCCTATCATCCGACCCCCCAGACCGACGGGCGCCCTCCGGGCGCTGATGCCCGCGTTGCAGGACCCGGCAGGGTTCGTCGCGCATGTCCATGCGCTCCTCACCCTGCCACCCGCGCCTTGGCACTGTCGGCCTGGAGCGCCGGTCCAATGAGCCTCCGGCCTGCTAGACATCCGACCGTTACAGGCAACTAGACTTGCCGCAGTATGCGGTCGCCCCGTGACGTCCTCTTCGGCCGGGTCAACGGTCTCACCAAGCGCGAGATCGCGAAGCGCACGGTGCCCTGTTTCAAGACGGTGATCGAACCGGACGGGGAGCGTTTGGCGCTCTGCCTGTTGGTCGATTCCGGGCGCCTCTACCGTTTTCCGTATGAGCGCTCCAAAGGCATCGGATCGCTGGGGATCAAGGCGCGCTTCGTGAAGGGAGAAGTTGAGCACCTGCGGCTCCGCGAGTTCCAGCCCGGGGTATGCCGCTATGTCAACGAGAAAAGGGAAGCCGTCCGGGTCTGAGCCGCCGCTGGTTCAGAAGCTGCTGCTCGAGCGGCGCGAGCTGCTGGTGAGCTCCGAGCGGCTGAAGCTGGAACTGGCCGAGCTGCGCCGGACGCGAGCTCATTCGTCGCCGCCCCTGCGACGCCTGGAGCAGGAAAACCAGGTCCTGCGGAGCAGGCTGGCGGCAGCGCGGCGCGAGCTGGACGAGTTCCGGGCTGGCGTGGAGCTGGCCGTGGCTCTCCTCGAGAACACTCGAGCTGACGCCGAAGCGGAGACCTCCGCTCCGAGAGTTCTGGCTTCGGCTGGGGCCGAAAAAAGACAGGCCCCGCCCGCAGGCGGGGCCTGTAGTTGACTGAGATTTACGAGCCGGCCATCCTCTCCGCGTAAGGAGTGACAAAACCGCCGACCAATGGGATCGGCCAGCGCTCGCCATGGCTCTGGATCGCCTTCACGAGGCAGACGATCCACATGATGAAACCAAACAGTCCGAGCAGGAGTTCGATCAGGCCGAAGATCGCGCCGATTCCGGAATTCGTGGCGGCGCTGACGATCGAGCCCAGGATGCTGAGGCCGATGTTGATGACAGTGATGCCGCCGAAGAAGATCAGCGATTGGGCGCCGTGATAGCGGACATTCGGGTTGTCCTTGCCGACGAAGTACATGATGAGCCCCGTCAGCCACTGGAGCACATAAGCGATTATGCAGCCGGTCTTGCTGTCAATGCCGCTGCTGGCCGGCTGTCCCTGATAGTTGGCGGGCTGATAACTGGGCGGCTGCTGGTAGCCGCCGCCCGGAGGCTGCTGGTAGCTGCCCGGAGGCTGCTGGTAGCTGCCGCCTGGCTGGTAGCCCCCAGTCGGCGGTTCATAACCCCCGGCAGGAGGAGGAGGCGGTGGTTGGTAGCCGCCACCGGTAGGTGGCGGGGGCTGCTGTCCGAATCCACCACCCGGAGTGGACGGGGGTTCGTAACCGCCACCTGGAGCGGGCGGTGGCTGATAGCCCGGCTGCTGACCGAAGTCACCAGGTGGCTGCTCGGGGCCCGGCCCTTCGCCTGGCGGCGGACCTGGGGGTGGATTCTGCATTCAAGGACCTCCGGGAATTAGATTTACAGCGACAGACGTGACGGCTCGATTATCCGGCGCCAGTGCCCGCTGGGGACACAAATTCGCCCAAGAACCATCGTCACGCCCAACCTAACACACTGAGGCGCTTGTGATCAGGTGCGGAATCGCCGGTTGGATCGACAAGGAGCTGATCGGCTCCAAGAAGTTCTATCCGCCCGGAGTGAGCAGTGGTGAGGAGCGGCTGCAGTACTACGCCTCTCAGTTCTCCCTGGTGGAGGCGGACAGCACCTATTACGGAATGCTGCCGAAGCGCAACTCTGAGCTGTGGGTCGAGCGCACCCCCCAGAGCTTCCGCATCGACGTCAAGTCCTTCTCGCTCTTCACCCAGCACCCCACCAACCCGAAGGCGATGCCGCCGGAAATCCGAGCGGGCATTCCGGCGGATTTGGCGGCCAGGCGGAGCGTCTATGCGGAGCAGCTGCCGGCCGAGGTCGTGGACGCGGCGTGGGACTCGTTTCGCGATGCCCTGGAGCCACTGCGCGAGGCAGGCCGGCTGGGCGCAGTCTTCTTCCAGTTCCCGCCCTGGTTCTTCCCCTCCACCAAGTCTCTGGCGTACCTGGAGCAGTGCCACGAGCGGATGTACGGCTTTCAGATCGCCGTGGAGTTCCGCCACCGAACCTGGCTCGACGATCGGCATGCGGCCGGAACGCTCTCCTTCCTCCGCGCCCGCGACATTCCCTACGTCGCCGTGGACACGCCGCAGGGATTGGAGACGAGCATGCCGCCTGTCAGCGAGTGCACCTCAAACAAGCTGGCGGTCGTCCGCTTTCACGGCCGCAATCACCGCAACTGGAACTTGAAGGGAGCGCCGCCGAGCGTGCGCTTTCAGCACAACTACCAGGACAGCGAGCTCAGCGAGTGGGTGCCGAAGTTGCAGGCGATGGAGGAGCAGGCCGCCGAGGTGCACGCCATCATGAACAACAATTACTCGAACTGGTCAGTCGCCAACGCCAGGCGGCTGGAGGAGCTGATAGCCGAGGCTCACGCGCGAGGCGAGGCGCCTCAAGACTTCTAGGCTCGGTACTCAGGGTGATGGTTGCGCCGCATCTCGCCCATCGCATGGTCGAGAAGTCCGCCCAGAATCGGTTCTGCGAGGTGACCGGCGCGATAGGGCAGCATGATGACGTCCCTCCGGGGACGCCGTGCGTTGCGCACTATCGACTTGGCAACCGAGTCGGCCGACTGCACGAGGGGCCCGTCCGGTTTGTGATCGCCGAAGAACTCGGTGTCAGTGGTCCCTGGGTACACCGTGCAGACCTTGACCCCGCTGCCACTCAGCTCTCCCCGCAGCGCGTGACCGAGACCGGCCAGCGCGTGCTTGCTGGCCGAATACACCGCCGAATACGGTGCGGCCCGAAAGCCGACCACCGACGCCACGTTGATGATGACGCCTGAGCGGGTTTCGAGCATGGTTGGCAGGGCCGCCTGGATCGTCCAGATGCAGCCCAGCAGGTTGCTGCTCACGAGATCGGTGACCTCCTCCTGCGGCATCTGCTGCAGCGGCCCCCGCCAGCCCCGGCCGGCGTTGTTCACGAGCACATCGATGCGCTCGAAGTGCTGCAGGGCCATGTTGACGAAGGCCCGGGCGTCACCGGGCCTTCCGACATCGGCCTTCCGCAGCACCACCTCGGTGGCACCGACTGCCCGGCAACGTTCTGCCACCTGCTGGAGCCGATCGAACCGCCGAGCGCAGAGGGCTAGGCGGGCGCCTTCTCCAGCAAACCGAAGGGCAGTGGCCGCGCCGATTCCGCTGGAGGCGCCAGTGATCATTACCGCCGCCCCTCTGAGCTTCATGAGAACTCAGGGTAGGCGCGAGGGCGGCCAGCGCTCAGGCTGGCGGTCGGGCCGGGGGGGGATCCTCCTCGCTCTGGGGCTCGGGCACCTGGCGGACGTCACGGACGTCGCGAACGTCCCGAACCTCGCGTTCGGCACCGGCGCGGGGGGTGCCCGGCTCCCCGGCGACGCCCTGCTCCGCCGCCGGCAGGGGCTCCCGGCGGACATCGTGGTGCTCGGTCTCCACTTGCCGCTCGGTCTCCACTTGGCGCTCCGTCTGAGGCGCAACCTCACGTTCCGCCTGGGGAACTACCTCGCGACCCTCGGTCGGCTGCGGGACTGGCGCTGGCCGCTCGTCGGTCAGATGCCTCCGCTCATCGCCGGGTAGGTGTTCCCGACCTTCCGCCAGCAGCTCTCGGATGGTGAGGAGATCGTCCTTCAGCACGCGGCGCAGCTCCTCCGTGCTGGTGTTCTCCTTGAGCGCCCCGCCCTGCCCGTATCGCTCAGAGTGGGTGCGGTTGAAGTAACGCAGATCCTTGGCGCGCTCGGCGGCGCTGTTCCGGGCGGGGTAGCCCATTTCGTTGAGCAGGTCATCCAGAAGGCGTCGCGCCTCCGCAACGGCCTGGCGGGGCTCGTCGACGAACTGACGCTCTATATCGGTCAGGCGCGGCTCCGCGGAGTCTATGCGGTCAGCGCTGAGCTGCCGCCGCTCAAATGGTGCGCCCCCGCCTCGACGGCGGATGAAGAAAAAGATGGCCGCAGCGATGAGGGCCAAGATGACGACGGCGCCTATGACAGCGAGCAATACGTTGTTGTCCATGGGTCCTCCTCTTTTTGATAGGGACGCTATCACTATAACTCCAGGTGGGGGCCGAAATCCAGTGGACCCCGCTGCCTGGCCACCTACAATCGCTGCCGTGCGCGCGGTCCTCATGCACGGACGAGGCGATTTTCGAGTCGGGGAAGTCGAGCGGCCTAAGCTGAGCGGGCCCGATCAGGCGTTCGTGCGGGTGACTCTCAGCGCCATCTGCGGCTCAGACCTGCACATCTACCACGGTCACAGCCCGGTGAATGAGGGGGCCGTCTTGGGCCACGAGTTCGTGGGGGTGGTGGAGGCCGTGGGCGCTGAGGTGGGCCGCATTGCTCCGGGTGACCGCGTCGTCGCTGCCTTCTTTGCCGCCTGCGGTCGCTGCCGCCTGTGCCGCCGGGGCTGGTGGGCGCAGTGCGTGGAGCGGGCCATCTTCGGTCACGGCGAGCTGTTCGGTGATCTCGGCGGGGGACAGGCTGAATACTGCGTGGTGCCCAACGCCGATCTGAACCTGGCGCTCATCCCACCCGGGGTGGCGGACGAGCAGGCTTTCTTCGTCGGCGACATCCTGAGCACGGGCTACTTCGCGGCCGAGCGGGGGCTCATAACTCCAGGTGACACAGTGGCGGTTATCGGCGCTGGTCCGGTTGGTCTGATGGCGGTCATGTGCGCCCAGCTGTTCGGCCCGGCTCGCGTCTACTGCGTCGACATGGTGGAGCCGCGCCTGCGGCTCGCCGGCGAGCTGGGTGCAACTCCTATCGACTCCCGGGAGACCAGCCCCCAGGCGGTGATCCAGGCGGCCACTGAGGGAGCGGGGGCCGACGCTGTCCTCGAGTGCGTAGGGCATATGCAGGCCATCGAGACGGCGTTCAACTGCTGCCGCGGCGGCGGTACGGTCTCCTCGGTGGGCGTGCCGAACAAGACGACCGCCGACTTTCCCTACCTCGAGGCCTGGACGCGGGATCTAACCTTCCGCTCCGGCTGCGCCAATGTTCACGCCTATATGCCTCAACTGCTGGAGCTGATCGCGGCGGGACGCCTTCAGCCCGAGCGGATCATCAGCCATCGGATGAAGCTGGACGAGGCGACGGAGGCTTACCGGCTGTTCGACAAGCGGGAGGCTACCAAGATCGTTCTGACGCCCTGAGGGCTGATCGGAGGTCCCAGAATTTGTCCGCGTCTTGTACGTCTGCTTGAGATAAGATCTTCGGCGGTGGGGGCTATGGGTTCGGGTCAGGGTGGTCAGCGGTGGGTGCAGAACCAGCTTCGTCGGGCCAGTTTGGGCCTGGCGTTGCTGCTCGTGGGTGTGGCGGTGGCGTGCGGCGGGGGTAGCGCCAACGCTCCGAGCCCGACCCCCTCCCGAACGCCCAGACCGACTCCGGCGATCGACCGCTGCGCCGAACTAGCCAAGCGCCAGATCACCGTCTGTCCTCCCGCCGATCTGGCCATACCGACGGTACAAGTTACAGACAAGACGAACGGCCTCTTGACGCCGCAGCAGCTGCGAAACGAAGCGGAGGCAGTAGAACGCTGGGATGCGCTCGATGACTGGGCTCTTGCCAATCGCGGAGCAAGCCTGCTGCGCAGCCCTGTAATGGTATCTCCAGGACTTGAAAACCAGGAGTTTGGAACCAGTCTGCAATTTCTCGATCGCGCGGATCGGGAAGGCGGAACGGTCAAAGTGATAATGAACCTTCGGCTGACGAGTCTTGTTGCCGTGCCGATTCCTGACCCTGTTCGGCAGATTGCCGTACACGATGGTCTGGTTGCTGGCGATCACGGCTGGGTTTACAGCGCTAATGGACCGGCTCATATCGTCCTTCAGACGCCGGGCAAGTCAGACGAGGTGCTTTTCGACATGCCAAGCAGCGCTGTCGTCAGGATCCTACGGCGGTCCGCCCAGCGGCCCCGGCGGGCGAGCCGTCTTCTATACCCTCGTCGTTACCATCCAGTTCGTCAAGACCCAGTGGGACTTCGACGACCCTTGGGACGACAGCGAGACCGCTCCCGCGCCGCAGTGTGGCGTCCACGACTCCCTCACCGCCCACAAGTACCGCGAGATCAGCGAGAGCCGCCACCCCGACCAGAGGTACCACGTGGTCGCTCACGAGCACTACGCGATCTCAGCCGAGGTCTTCTACCTGGACTCCTACGGTCTGCATCACGACGCGGTCCCCACCAGCCTGGACGACGTAGTCGTCTCCACCGAGCCGCGCCCGGTATACGTGGGCCAGATCGAAGCCATCCCGATCACCCCAACCCGCTAAATCGCCACCCCACCGACCGGTCAGGTGATCGGAACCTCCAGGGCCCAAAACGGCGATCAGTCGATCTCCGAGGCCGGCTCGTCGCTCCCGCCGGCGGCGTGATCGAGGGCTATCAGGTAGCCGCGGGCTCGCTCATAGAGCGGATAGGCGCTCACCATCTCCCAGAAACGGGGGCCGTGATTGGCCTCCAGCAGGTGCGCCAGTTCGTGCACGAGCACGTAATCACGCACCCAACCCGGCGCCTCGGCCAACCGGCTCGAGAGACGGATCAGACCCGAATCGGGGCTGCACGAGCCCCAGCGCCGATTCTGCTCGGCAAAGGCGATCGAGGTCCAGCTCAGCCGGGCGGCGAAATAGCGTCGGTTGAACTCTCGAGCCCGCTCCTCCAGCTCCCTGTCTCCAGGCTTGGCGCGGCGGCGCTGCCGCTCAACCCGAAGGCGCATTCGCTCCGCCCAACGCTGACGCTCAGCTGAGGGCATCCAGGCCGGCACCCGGACCTCCAGCACGCCCTCCACCATGCGCGCCGAGACTGTCCGGCGCCTCCGTCTGGACGGAACCACCCGCACGGGAATATCCGCAGCATTCGCCACCCGAGCCACCTGGGCCGCCGCGGCGGGAGGACTGGACTTCATGCGCCGCTCATGCTAGCCAGGCAACCACCCGATGTCAGCCTGTTAAGGACGGTCAGTTGAAGAGCTGATCAAGCTCTGGCGTAAGGCGGCCGCCCGGTTCGAGCACACCAAGCAGAGGGTCGTCGACCGCGCCCGGAGGCACATCGAAGACCAGCGTGCCCTGGCTTACGCGCAGCCGGCCTCCGAGTTCGGCCAGCAGAAAGGCGGCCACCCGGCCGTCTGGATAGAGAGTGGCTCCCCTCAGATCGGGTTTCTCCAGCCCCAGCGCCTGGCAGGCTCCCGAGAATGCCTGACCGAAGCTCGCGGCGTCGAAGAGCGGCCACTCCTGGCCTGCCCGCCGGGCGAGGATCAGGCTGAGCGCCTGTACGCGCGTCGCATGTGGTTCCGGTGCCGCCCAGAGAACTCGCTCGTGATCTAGACCGCGCAGCACGTCCTTGATGCGGTTGGTGCCCGTCTCGGGCGGCAGCGCCACCCAGGTTCGCTCGCCGCTGCGCCGGGCGCAGAAGAGATCCCGGTACACGATGGCGCCCGGCGCGGCGGCGGCTGCCTCAATTGCGCCGGCCAGGCTCTCCTCGACGAGACGCTGGCTCGCCGTGTGAGCAAAGCCAGTCTCCTGTTCCCAGCTCGCTGTGCAGCGCACCCTCCGGCCACCTTCAAAGCACGCCACCGGCAGAGCCAGCAGTCGGCTGCCGATCGAAAAACCGGCACCCTCCCAGCCCGGATTCGTCAGGCCCGGCGGGAGCGCCACCCCGCCCAGAGCGTCAGCCGCCAGTCGGACATAGCCCCAGCCCCAACGCAGCCTAGCCCGCTGATGCCGAGCTGTGCTCACCTGAGCTCCGGCCACCTCCTCTGATGGCCACTCGACGTAGAAGGCAGGGCCTGATCCCACTCGCAGCCGCACGCTGCGCACGGGGCGCAGTTGGGCAGCATCCATGAACTCGTGCTGTTTCGCGTTGACGGCGAACTGGACGAGCGCGAGCGCGATGGTGGCCGGCGCCGGCACAGCCTGGGGTCGCTGCTCCCGTTGCACCTCGACGTCCAAGTCGGGCGCGCGCATTCGGATGGCAGACTCAGCCAGCGCCAGGACATCCGACGTCGTCCCCATGTCAGCCTCGGAGAGTGGCCGGCCGGAGATGAGTTCGAGGCCTGCCTGCAACACCCTGACCCGCCGCGCTGACTCACCGTCGAGCGCAGGCAGCGCAGCTTCGAGCGCGCCCAGCAATCGCCCCATCAGCGCGTCCAGGCCCGGCGGAGTGGGAGTGGCCGGCGCCACCATCAACTTGCTCAGCCCAGCGTGATACACCACGCTGCCGGGCGTCGCGCCTGACCACTCAGGTGATCGGGCCAGGACGGTCCGGTCGGCCGACAGCAGAGCTGTCGCTAGCGGCAGCTGGCCGACGTCGGTCCTGTCCAGTCGCAAAGTTAGGCCTCAGGCGCCGGCCACGGCAGGCACCTTCCGCGGGCGCCCGCGCTTCTTCGGCTGCGCCGCCTGAGCCGCCTTCGTTCCCGCGCGGCGCCTGGCTTGGGCCGGCTCAAACACAAGGTAGTCGGTGTTGTGCCTGTGGCGGAATCGCACGTCTGAACCGAATGCTTCCAGCCCCTTTTGCCGCCGTCGTGCAGGACGGCCCTCCCCCT
>NZ_JBPCPN010000055.1:0-28454 GCF_050999135.1 Candidatus Dormiibacter sp.
ACCGTTACACCCAGGTTCGTACCGGTGACTGTGATGGTGTCTGTCTGAGAGTCTCCGGCCCTGCCGGTGAACGGTCCGGTGAACGTGCACGGGGCGCTGCTGGTCCCCGGTGCCAGGATGACGCCGACCAGCGCTCCGCAGGTGCTACCCGGCCTGGTGGCCAGGTCGCCGTAGACGTTGTCGGTGAGGCTGGTGATCGTGACCGGTTGAAGCGTGCTCGGGTTCGACACCTGCGCGGTGAAGGTGAAGGTCCCACCTGGCTCGACCTGCGTCAACGGGCTCGCCACCTTCGTGACTGCTATCTGCGGCGCCGCCGGCGTGAGGGTCACGGTGGCCCGCGCGGTGGCGGTGACGGTGGTGCCACGGTTGGAGCCCGTGACCGTGACGGTGTCGGTCTGTGTGGCCCCGGCCCTGCCGGTGAACGTTCCGGTGAAAGAGCAGGGAGCGCTGCTCGCACCCGGTGCTAGGGTGGTCCCGATCAGCGTCCCGCAGGTGCTGCCCGGCCTGGTGGCCAGGTCACCGTAGACGTTGTCGGTCAGAGTGTCGATCCTGACCGGTTCCAGCGTGCTCGGGTTGGACACCTGCACGGTGAAGGTGAAGGTTCCACCTGGCTCGACCTCGGTCAACGGGATCGCCACCTTCGTCACCGCTATCTGCGGCGGTGCCGGTGTCAGGGTTACGGTGGCCTGCGCGGTGGCGGTGGCAGTGACGCCGAGGTTCGAACCGGTGACCGTGACGGTGTCGGTCTGAGTGGCCCCGGCCGTGCCGGTGAACGTTCCGGTGAAAGAGCAGGGAGCGCTGCTCGCACCCGGTGCCAGGGTGGTCCCGATCAGCGTCCCGCAGGTGCTACCCGGCCTGGTCGCCAGGTTGCCGTAGATGTCGTCGGTCAGAGCGTCGATCCTGACCGGGGTGGTTGTGCTCGGGTTGGAGACCTGCGCCGTGAAGGTGAAGGTTCCGCCCGGTTCGACTCGGCTCAACGGGCTCGCGACCTTGCTCACCGCAATCGTGGGTGGCGGGGCGGGCGTGATGGTCACCGTGGCCTGCGCCGTGGCGGTGACAGTGAGGCCAGCGTTCGAACCCGTAACCGTGACGGTGTCCGTCTGGGAGGCGCCTGCTGTGCCGGTGAATGTTCCGGTGAACGTGCAGGGGGCGCTGGTCGCCCCCGGTGCTAATGTGACTCCGATCAGCGTCCGACAGGTGCTACCTGCTCTGCTCGCCAGGTCGCCGTAGATGTTGTCGACCAGGCTGTTGATGGTGACAGGGGTGGTTGTGCTGGGGTTGGTCACCTGCTCGGTGAAGGTGAAGGTTCCGCCCGGCTCAATCCGGCTGGTTGGGTTGGCGACCTTGGTCAGCCCGATCGTCGGCGGAGGCGCAGTGACGGTGACGGCCTCAGCCGGATCGGCACACGCTGACGCCGAGGCGGCGTAGTTCGCATCGCCGCTGTAGGTGGCGATCACCCGATAAGTTCCGGCCAGGGTCGGCGCAAACGGGTCTGAGACCGCCGTGCCGGAGCCGGTGACCGGGTTGGTCGAGGTGAACACAGGCGCCCCGCTGCATGTCCCGTTATTAGGGCCGTAGACGTCGAACGTCACCGTGCCAGTGGGCGCCGGCCCGCCAGCCGGCGGAGTCAGCGTTGCGGTGTCGCTGAAGGAGGCCGGGATGGTGATCGCGCCCGGCGCGACAGCCGTCCCGATCCCCACGTTGCTCACGATGGTGGGGATGGCCGTCCCCTGGCCGGTTCCCGGCTTAGGCGTAAGGCCGATGGTAGTGCCATTGACGAAGCCGATCTGTAAGGTCTGCGTACCGGGCGTATTAGGATCGGCGTCCAGAGTTGGCTTCTTGAGCACGTCATAGGTGAAATTGATGTCACAAGTGGACGCGGTCAGGTTGGTCGAGGGACCGAGAACTACCGAGCTGGCCGGGACGAACGTGTACTTGCCCTGAGTCGGGTCGCTCAGGATGATGGTGAACGGTATGCCCGCACACGCGGTGCCGGGGGCACCGATCCCGGTGGCACTCAGCCCAAATACGCCCGGATCGAGAGCCCCGAGCGGGCAATTGCCGGGGAAGCTCGGGTTCAGTGAGCCACAGCTCGGGACTAGCGTGATCGTGTCGAGGTGGAATAGCGCGGCCTGATCGGGGGGAGTCGATGTGTACACGATGTGGAGGTACCCTGGCTGCCCGCGGTCGCCCACGGCCAGCCCGCTGTTGAACGTCGGGACGACAAGCAGCCCGACACCCGCCAGCGCCGTCGAAGCGCCGCCGATCAGCACCCCGCCCACGGTGAGGGCAGCCACAACCAAGAGCAGCAATCGGCGCCGCGTTTTCAAGATCATCTCAGTCAATTCAAGTCCCCCTCAGCAGACGCTGGGCTTGACGCCTTTCCGCGGTTGATCGATTCGACCAGTCCCGCGTACTTTGGCTTGCGCCTTCCGGCAGATTAGTCGAATCTGACTGTATCACACACAGCGTTTAGCCGGCTCGCCTGGTGACCCTTCGAGACGGCAACGGCCGGTCAGGCATCGATCAGTGCGAGCATCGTGATCCAAATCAGGGATCGGATCGGTTCGATGCCATGCGCTTGATCTGAATAACGTCCGCCCTGGGCAGGGGTTGGTGGAAATCGGAGATAGCTTCTGAAAGCCGTGCCACCGGGACCGGCTCCCACTCCGCTGTCCCGCCCGTCTGGCGTTCCTCGACCGGCTCTGACATAGCCTGAGCTGAGGTGTCAGGCAGAGGGATCAGCCGCCAGGTTTCTTCGGGGTCGGCTTGGGGGTTGGAGTGCCGGAGCTGATCGCCCAGGCCGGCAGGGCGGGTGGTGTCATGCCCGGCTTCGTGCCGGGCATCAGGTAGATGCCGCCCTGCTGGTCCAAGCCCGGAGGCGGACCGTACCACTCGTCCTTGGGCGCGTTCAGCGTCTCCAGGCCCGCGGCCATGAAGTTGTGGAACGCCGGGGAGGCGGCGAAGATAGCGTCGAAACCCTGCTGCATGGGTGTGGAATTCGTGTTGCCGAACCAGAAGGCGCTGGCCAGGCTGGGCGAGTAGCCGACAGTCCAGGCGTCCTTGAAATCGTCTGTGGTACCGGTCTTGCCCGCGATGCGCCGATCGGGCAGCGTCAGGACTCCCCGCGGGAAGGTCGGCACCCGGTTGTTGTCGTCGGACATGATCGTGGCCATGATGAATGCCACCCGCGGATCGAGCACCTGCTTGGCTTCCTTCGCCGGGTCGACGACAAATACGTCCTTGCCCTCCGCCGTCTTTACTGTCTGGATGCCGTACGCCGGGTGATAGACACCCATGGCCGCGATGGTGGCGGCGCCGTTGGCCTGGGAGAGCACTGTCTCGGACACGCTGCCGAGCGTTGTGCTTATCGGATAGGAGTCGGCCGGCGCCTTGTAGTCATAGGTGCCGTCGGCACGCGGGTACCCCGGAGGAGCTCCCGCCCGACGCGCCACGTCGACCACCTTGTCCAGTCCCACCCCGAGTTCCACCTTCACTGCTGGAATGTTTAGCGAGTTGCCCATACAAGCCTGCAGAGCGCAGGTGCCGTGGAGGCGGTGATCGTAGTTCTCTGGCTTCCAGTCCGCCTGCCCGGGCTGCTTTACGGCTACCGCCGTGTCGGCGATTGGCGTGGTCGCACTGAACTTCTGGCTCTCGATGGCGGCTGTATAGGTCCAGATCTTCATCGAGGAGCCCGGGTTGCGCGGTATCACCGCCATGTTGTACTCATGGCCGGGACCGTTCGGGTCGGCCGCGCCGACCATCGCGATCACCGCACCCGACCGGGGATCGATGGCCGCCATCGCGCCCTGGCTCATGTTTTTGCTGCGGTCCGCGTTCACATTGTCAAGCGAGATCTTCTCCGCCTGCGCCTGCAGCGCTCGGTTGAGGGTCGTCGTCACCCGCAGCCCTCCGTCGTAGGTGGCAGCGCGGCCGTACCTCTGGATCAGCTGGCCGATCACCCAGCCGGTGAAGCCGGGCGGACCCTGCACCATTGGCGTGGGCCTGAACATGTGGTTCGGCGGCGTCAGATCCTCGTTGTAGGCCTGGTCGGCTGCATCGCGGGTGGTCAGGCTATTGCGGACCATGGCATCCAGCACCTGGCTCTGTCTGAACTTCGCCTGATCCCAGTTCCGGAAGGGGTCGTTGACGTTGGGGTTCTGGGGAATTCCCGCCAGCATCGAAGCCTGGGCTAGGTCCAGGTCCTTCGTCTCCTTGTGGAAGTACAGCTTGGCGGCCGCCGCCGCGCCCAGGGCGTTGTTGCTGTAGTGGATGGTGTTTAGGTACAGCTCCAGAATCTGCTGTTTGGAATAGCTGTGGTCGAGCTGCACCGCCAGCACTGCTTCCTTGGCCTTCCGCTCGATCGACGGCTCGTTGCCGACCAGCCTCAGCTTGACCAGCTGCTGCGTGATGGTGGACGCGCCCTGCACCACGCCGTGCTGGCGCCAGTCGATCCACGCGGCACGGGCGATGCCTGTCGGGTCGATACCCTGCTCCTTGTAGAAGTTGGCGTCCTCGATCGCGACAGTGGCACTGGGCAGGAGGCTGCCCATGGCGGGCAGCGTCTGGTAGTAGCGCTGCGCGCCCGGCTCGTGGATGTCGGCGAGCTGGGTGCCGTCGGCCGCGTAGATGATCGTGTCCTCGGGCAGCGCCTGGGTGGTGATGCCGTGAACGTCGGGCAGCGTGGAGGCGAAGTTGATGAACGTCATCGACCCGCTCATGAAGCCCACCACCGCCGCCAAGAGGACGATGGCCAGCTTGATCAGCGGCGAGGCGATCGTCTCCGTCTCAAAGGGCCGCAGCACGGGATTCGTGAGCTGATGCCAGGCGGCGACCGCCCCGCCCTGGGCCGCACTCGCCCGGAGCCTCCGGCCGCGGCTGTCAGTGAGAGGCTCCCGTCTCGGCGCCGCCCGCTGCGACTGCCGCAGCTCGTAGCCGAAGGCGTTCCCGACTCGGCGTGCGGTGGTCAGCGCGCTGGTGGCAGCAGGCGAGCCTAGAAACCGCTCGCGCAGGCGCGCTTCGTGGCGGTCGTACCACGCGCGCCAGCTCTCAGTGCCGGCGATGCTCATTTTCTATCCTTGTCAGCGGTTTCAAGTGGCGCAACCAGACGATCGAGCGGAGACAGGCCCGGCCGAAACCGTGCTGAAGTCCGCCCTTGCCGGAGTCTCAGCCCAGCGACTTTTGCTTGTTTCAGACTACGACGGAACCCTGGCCGACATCGTTTCCGATCCTGCTGAGGCTCTGCCGTGGGCCCAATCGCTCAGCGCCCTAGGCCGATTGACCCAGCGGCTGGGCCGGGTCGTGATCCTGAGCGGCCGCTCCAACGGGGACCTGAAGCGCTTCCTGCCGGTGCCGGGACTTGTCCTCCGCGGCGACTACGGACTGGCCGAGCCAAACGCGGCTGAGCTGGAGGCCCTGAGCCGCTTGGAGCAAGCTCTCCGGCCCGAACTGCCCCCAGGCTGCCGGCTTGACCGGAAGCCGGCCTCGCTGAGCGTTCATCACCGCGCGGCGCCGGCCGCAGGAGAGCACCTGCAGGACCTGGTGCACCACTTGGCAGATCCCGCGCTCCTGCGCTGGCGTCCGGGACGGCTGGTGATCGAGGTTATGCCCGCCCGCGCTGAAAAGGGACTGGCACTTCGCGAGGAGATCGACACGCACAGGCCGGAGGCGGTGATCTTCGCTGGCGACGACACGGGTGACCAGCGCTGCTTCGAGATCACCTCCGGGCTGAGCCTTCCCCACCTTGCGATCGGGATCCGCTCGGCTGAGGCCCCGCCGGAGCTCTTCCAAGCCTGCGACCTCGTGCTGGAGCGGCCGGCCGACTGGGGCCGGCTGCTCACTCGCCTGGCTCTCTGGGCGGAGGCACCAGGTCCCGGAGATCGCGCAGCTGGAGGCTGAGCCAGCGACCGATGTCGTTGGTTGCGACCTGCTCTTTGATCGCATTCCGCCGCTCCGCCCGCTCCCGCCGCGACATCTTGAGGCCGGCGTGCAGAGCCTCCGCCGTGTCGCCCACGTCGAAGGGATTGACAGTCAGCGCCCACTGCCCGAGCTCCTCATGAGCGCCGGCATTCTCGGAAAGGACCAGCGCGCCGTCGAACGCGCTCAGCACCATGCCCTCCTTGGCGACCAGGTTCATGCCGTCGTAGATGGGATTGACCAGCAGCACGTCGAAGTCCTGGTACAGCGCCAGTGCCCTGCGCATGCTCTCACCCAGCTCGAGCCGGATCGGCTGCCAGCTCTTGCGCCCGAAACGGTCATTGATCCGAGTCGCCGTCCGCCTGATCTCGCGCAGGTAATCGCGGTAGGCGTCGATGTCCTGCCGCGACGGCTGCAGGAAGGCATAGAACTGGACTCGGCCGTGCCACTCGGGGTGCCGCTCCAAGAGCAGCTCGTAGGCGAGAAAGCCGCGCACGACGTTCTTGGAGGGGTCGGTGCGATCGACGCGCACTATGAGTTTCTCGGGGCGGTCCTGGCGGATCGCTTCCCGCTCCTTGGTCACCCCCGCGGCTGCCGCCTGCCTTTCCAGCCCGGGAACGTCGATGGAGATCGGATAGGACCGCACCCAGACGACGCGGCCCGCATGGAGCACCGCCCGCTCTCGGTGGTCCACCCGCAGGCCCATCAGCTCCTCGCAGCTCATGAGAAAGTTGCGCACGTCCAGGTTGGACTGGAAGCCGATCAGGTCGTTGCCCAGAATGCCTTGGAAGATCGCGTCGCGCATGGACTTGGGCAGCACCTTCCAGTAGTTGGGCGTCGGCCAGGGGATGTGGATGAACTGCTGCAGCGCGGCCTGCGGCAGCTTCGCCCGGATCAGCTGGGGCGCTATGTAGAGCTGGTAGTCCTGGGTCAGGATCAGTGGGGGCTTCTCCACCTGTCGGGCGACCTCCACCACCTTCCTGGCGAACGCCTGGTTGACTGCCACATAGCCGTCATCCCAGGCAGACCAGGTCTCGGCGTCTATCACCGGTTCGCGGATCAGCCCCCAGAGGTAGTGCTGCAGGAACCAGAGCAGGGGATTGGCAATTACCGAGTAGTAGCGGCGGTAGGCCTCCTCGTCAGTGACCACGTAATGGATCTCGCTGCCGCCAGGCGCGTGCCCCTCGGCAGGCTCGCGGCCGGCGAGCTCTCGCTCGGCGGGACTGCGAGCAGCGGCCACCCAGGGCGCTCCAGTCGCCTCGGCCACCGTGATGAGCGCCGTGACCAAGCCGCCAGAGCCCTTCTTCATGGTGCCCTTGGGACCAGGCTCGAAGGGGGCACGGTTGCTGACCACGAGGGGCGACCAGGGCTTGAGCACCCTCGCCGTGTACTCGCGCATCGACTCTTCGGCGCTGGAGGTGCGGCTGGGCTTTTCGGCCGCACCTCTAGGCTGCGCCGGCGGCGAGCTGAGCTTCGGCAAGGCCGCTCGAATGCTACCCAGCCAGCCGTGCAAGCGGAACCTGCCCCTCCGTACCGGGCGGCCGGCTTAGCTGTCCAATCCGCGGGTACTTGAGGCGCTTTCTGGGTGGAGTGGTCCTCCCCCCGCGGCTGCGGGGGGGGGGAGGTGGGGGCCCCCCAGCCGAATGGACTCAGATAGTCGGCGATGGTCTCAATGACACCTTCGAGGTTCTCATCAATTTCCGCCACCCAGAACCTCAGCACCCGAAAGCCCATCTGGCCCAGCCAGTGATCTCGCCTCGCGTCGTAGACGAGCTGATCGCCGTGGTGGTCGCCGTCGACTTCGAGCACAAGCCTTGCGTCCAAACTGACGAAGTCGGCGAAGTAGGGGCCAAGCGGAACCTGGCGGCGAAACTTGCGTCCCGGCAGCTGCCGGCTGCGCAGGCGGGACCAGAGCCGCCATTCGGTCCTGGACATCTCCCGCCGCAGCACCTGGGCGCGCTGATGCCGAGCAGCTCGATGGAGACGAGTTTGACGATCCATGGACGCAAGCTCTCACCGTGAGCCCGGCCGCCGCAAGTCAGGCCGTTAGCGCCCCCTCCTCACCCCCCCCCGCGGCGCGGGGGGAGGACGACTCCACCTAGGAGCGCCTCAACTACTCGGGGATCGAACAGGCTGAACCGCCTCTGCTCAGTGGCTCGGCGGGCTGCCGACGAAGAAGAAGGAGATCGCCATGATCACGTAGGCGCCCAGCAGCTGCAGCCCCTCCAGCCAGTTGCTGCGGCCGTCGAGAGAGATCAGGCCGACGATGATCGTGGAGAGGCCCACAGCTGCGATCTCGAAGGGGCTGAAGACGAAGTCCATGGGGCGCGATATGACCAGGCTCACGAAGATGAGCAGAGGGGCGACGAACATGGCGATCTGCGCCGACGAGCCGAACACTATCTCCATCGTCACGTCGGCCTGGTTTTTCCAGGCAAAGCCCACCGCCGACGCGTGTTCCGCTGCGTTCCCGATGACAGCCACCACGAAGATGCCGACGAAGACCTTGGTGAAGCCGACGGCGGCGATGGTGGGCTCCAGGCTGGTAACCAGCAGCTCGGACTCCACTCCCACAACGACGCCCGACGCCACAAGGATGAGCAGCGCCTGGCGACGGCCCCACTCGGGGGCCTCATCGGCCTCGGCAGCACGGAACAGATGAGCGTGGGTGACCTGGGTGTAGATCAGCGTGGCGACATAGAGCAGGATCAGCACCCCTGCCACCACCACGCTGACGATCTCCCTCTCCGTGCCTGTTGTGCGGTCGGTGCTGACGAAGATGGCAGGCATGACCAGCGCGAGCACTGCCAGCAGCAGGCTGGCGGTCTGCAGGCCGGCGCTGCGAGCGGAAAAGCGCAGCTCCTTGTGGCGGAGCCCGCCGATGAAGAGAGAGGCGCCCAAGACGAGAACCAGGTTGCCGATGATGGAGCCGATGAGCGAGGCCTTGACCACCTCGACCTCGCCCGCGGCCACGAGCAGCACGCCGATGATCATCTCGGTCAGGTTCCCGAACGTCGCGTTCAAGAGCCCGCCCACCCTCGGTCCCGAGTGCGCGGCGATCGAACCGGTGCTGCGACCGACCAGGCCGGCCAGCGGAACGATGGCGATCGCGCAGGTGATGAAGACGAGCAGCGGCGACCCGTGGGCCAGGTCTATCGCCAGGGAGACGGGCACGAAAACCAGCAGCCAGTACAGGTTGGGGCGCAGCACTGCTCAAGAAATCTAGGCTGAGACCGATGCTGAACGTCCGCCGGCTGGCCGCCATCGACATGCAGCTCCACGGAACGCGGGTCATTCTCTGGGAGTTCGGGCTGGGCGCTGGCCTCTGTGTGGCGTTTGGGGTGCTGAGTGTGGCGCTGGGAGTCCGGCTGCTCAGGTACGGTCTCAACTGGCAGCTCTTCTTGGGCCTCGGCTTGTTGTCAGTCGGCGTTAACTACTTGCCTCTTGTGATCCACGGCCTGGACCTGGCCAGGCGCGGCACAGTGCGAGAGGAGGCAGGCCTGGACACGAGTCCTGACGCTGCCCGCAGGTATACGGTGCTGCAGCTCTGGCTGTTGGTCCCGTTTGCCCTGGTCGCTCTGGCGCTCGCCCAACGCAGCCAGCGCTGAGCAGGCGCCAGCGAGTGATCGGCCGAGGGCGCGAGGCCGGCGGGCCCAGTCCGGTCCGTTCGTACCATAGGCGGGTGTTGCCGAGGCCGGAGCTCGAGAACGTGCTGGTCGAGTTGCGCGAGCACGTCGCCACAGTGACGCTCAACCGGCCCGAGCAGCGCAACCCGCTCTCGGCGGCGATGCTGACCGACCTCCGCCAGGCCCTGGAGTGGTGCCAGAAGACGCCTGCCGTCCGGGTGATCGTCCTCACCGGCGCCGGCGACCGCGCCTTCTGCGCCGGGGCCGATCTGGCCGCGTTCCAATCCCAGGCGCCGGCCTTGCAGCAGCACCACGAGCGCCGGCTGTTCGTGGAGGTCTTTCTGCTGCTCCAGGAGTTGGGCAAGCCTGTGTTGGGCAGGATCAACGGCCACGCGCTCGCCGGCGGCTTCGGCCTCGCCTGCGGCTGCGATCTGCTGCTCGCTGTCGAACGCGCGAGCTTTGGCACGCCCGAGATCAACGTGGGCGTCTGGCCGGCGATGATCCAGGCCATCCTGCAGCGCAACCTGCCCCGCAAGACGCTGCTCGAGATGATGCTGCTGGGCGAGCGCTGGAGCGCTCGGCGCCTGCACGAGCTGGGTCTGGTGAACCGAGTGCTGCCCACGCTGGAGGAGCTGGACGCCGCCGTGAGCGAGATGGCCGGCCGCCTGGCCAGCCGTTCGCCCGAGGTGCTGCGGCTCGGCCGCGACTCCTTCTACCGCCAGCAGGACCTGGAGTTCCGAGCCGCCCTTGACTATCTGCAGTCGCAGCTGACTCTGGTCAGCCTCAGCGACGATGCGCGCGAGGGCGCAAAGGCGTTCCTCGAGAAGCGCGAACCCCGCTTCGGCAGCGTTGAGGAGAGCTGATTTGCACGGCGATCTGAAGCAGCGGCAGCAGACCCTGCGCGACCAGGCCCTGCGCGGGGGCGAGCGGTACCTGCCCAAGCTGAAAGAACAGGGCAAGCTGCCGGTTCGCGAGCGCCTCGACCTGCTGCTGGACCCGGGCTCGTTGGTGGAAGACGGTCTCTTCGCCAATGCGCTCGCCCAGGACCTGCCCGCCGACGGCGTGGTCACCGGACTGGGCCGGATCGACGGCCGGGAGGTGGCGGTCATGGCCAACGACCCCACTGTGAAGGCGGGCTCCTGGGGGGCGCGGACAGTCGAGAAGATACTTCGCATCCAGGAGCAGGCTGCCCGGCTGCGGCTGCCGCTGTTCTATCTCGTCGACTCGGCAGGCGCCCGCATCACCGACCAGGTGGACATGTTCCCCGGTCGCCGCCACGCCGGCCGCATCTTCTTTAACGAGGTCCGCCTCTCGGGCCGGGTGCCGCAGATCTGCCTTCTCTTCGGTCCCTCGGCGGCGGGCGGCGCCTACATCCCTGCCTTCTGCGACGTGGTCATCATGGTCGAGGGCAACGCCTCCATGTACCTGGGCTCTCCACGGATGGTCCAGGTCGTCGTCGGCGAGAAGGTTTCGCTGGAGGAGCTGGGCGGCGCGCGCATGCACTGCACGGAGAGTGGCTGCGGCGACTTTCTGGTCCCCGACGACGGAGCCGCCATTCAGCTGGCGCGGGACTACTTCGCCTACCTGCCCCAGAACCACACTCTGGCCCCGCCCCCGATCGAGTCGCGAGAGCCCCGCGCTGCTGCCAAACCGATAGGAGAGCTGGTCCCGCTGGAGCCGCAGCGCGGCTACGACATGCGCAAGGTGATCGAGGCCCTGGTGGATGAGGGCAGCACGCTGGAGATCAAAAAGCTCTTCGCGAAGGAGTTGATCACTGCCTTCGCGCGCTTGAACGGAAAGGTCCTCGGGATCCTCGCCAACCAGCCCATGCAGAAGGGTGGCGTGCTCTTCGGCGACAGCGCCGATAAAGCGGCCCGCTTCATCTGGCTCTGCGACGCCTTCAACCTGCCGCTGCTGTTCCTGACCGACGTGCCAGGCTTCATGATCGGCACTGACGTCGAGAAGCGGGGCATCATCCGGCACGGGGCCAAGATGATCACAGCCGTGTCCGAAGCCAGCGTGCCCAAGATTTCGGTGATCGTGCGCAAGGCCTATGGCGCCGGCCTCTACGCAATGGCAGGTCCCGCCTTCGAGAGCGACTGCGTGATCGCACTACCGTCGGCCCAGATCGCCGTCATGGGTCCCGAGCCGGCGATCAACGCAGTGTTCTTCAACAAGCTGGCGGAGCTGGAGGAGCCGGAGCGGACAGCGCGGCGGCGGCAGCTGGAGGAGGAGTACCGCCAGGACGTGGACCTCTACAAGCTGGCCTCCAACCTGGTGGTCGACGACGTGGTTGAGCCCGAGCGCCTGCGCGAGCAGCTGATCAAGCGCTTTGCCTTTTACACCTCGCGCTTCGAGCCTCCGCTTGACCGCAAGCACGGGGTACCGCCTGTCTGAGCAAGATGGCGTCTCTCCCCCGCGAAGTCGGGGGAGTACCCGGCCGTGGCCTGGGGAGGGGGTCCCGCGAAGTCGGTGAGCTCCAAAAGGATGGCATCCAGGACCTCGTCCAACCTACTCAAGACGTCATCTGCGGCGAACCGGAGCACCTGGAAGCCGTGACGCGTTAGCCAGGCGGTCCGTCTACCGTCGTACTCCACTCGAGCATCGTGAGCAGGGCCGTCGATCTCGATCAACAGCCGGGCTGGAAGCAGGCGAAATCGGCGATGTAAGGACCGATGGGCGCCTGCCGCCGGAAGCGGTGGCCGCCAAGCCGCTGACCGCGTAAGCGAGACCACAGCAGCAGTTCGACTCCAGTCATGCTGCGGCGGAGCGTTCTCGCTCTTTGACCGAAGTGCCCACCATTGGGAGGATGTACCGGGCGGGTGCGCGGGCTGAATCCCGGTGGTTAAGTACGAGAGCTTCAGGGACCCCCTCCCCCGGCTCCGCCGGGTACTCCCCCGACTTCGCGGGGGAGAGACGCCTCTTGAAAGCTTCAGCCGGTCAGCTTTCGCTTCTGCGGGTAGATGGTCTCGCCTCGGGCGAGCATGGCGACGTACTGCTCAAGGCGACGCGCCCGCGTGTCAGCGCGCTTGGCCGCATCGAGCCTGTACACAACCGCGTAGCGGTTCTGGCTGGTCAGTATCTCGAACATGGCTCGCGCGCGAGGCTCTGCTGCCAGTGCGGCGGCCAGGTCGCACGGCACCTCGGTGCTGGCCTGGCCGGCGTAGGCGGCTGCCCAGCGGCCGTCGGCTTTGGCTCGCGCCACTTCAGCCAGCCCCGCCGGACGCATCCGCCCCTCGGCCGTCAACCGGGCGACGCTGCCGACGTTGCGGCTCGACCACCCGCTGCGCGCTCGGCGAGGAGTGAAGCGCTGCAGGTAGGTTGACTCGTCACGGCGACGGACCTGACCGTCGATCCAGCCCTGGCAGAGAGCTTCCTCGAGCGCCTGGTCATAGCTGAGGCTGGTCGGCTCGATAGTGCCCTTCTTGGCCAGAACCAGCCACACTCCTGTCGGGTCGCCCTCATGGGCGGCGAGCCACCCCCGCCACGCGACTGCATCGGCGACGATCAGCTCGGCCAGCTCGCTGCTCATGGCCATCGCGCTCTAAGCCGGCTGGAGCCGGTCGGCCAGGTAACGGAGCGCCAGCGGGTAGCGATATTCGATGGCGCCGTGGCCACCGTCGAACAGCTCGAAATGAACGTCACCCACCCCCAGCGCGGCCAGCTCGCGCCGAAAGGCTTCGGCGCCCAGATCGAGGTTGAACTCATCCTTCCGGCCGGCGTCGATGTAGACGCCGCGCAGCGACCGCAGCGCCTCCGCCCGGCGCGAAGCCAGCCGAACCGGGTCCCAGGCGAGCCAGCGCTCCCACACCTCCGGCAGGAGCCGACCGGTGCTCGTGTCGAAAGGCAGCGTCACCTCGCCTGACGGCTCCGCAGAGTAACAGGCGGCCATGCAGTAGGTGTTGACCAGCTCGGCATCGTGGGGCTTGGTCATGGCGGGTCGCGAATGGAAGTCCTGCCAGAAGCGCTCGTAGGAGCCTTCGTAGTGGTCGCGCAGCGCCCGCGCCACCACTGCAAACTCCGGCTGGTAACAGACCTCGAACAGCGCGTCGCCGGCGTGGGTGGCGAGAGCGCCGAAGACGTCGGGGCGCAGCATCGGCGTCACCATGGCGCCGTAGCCGCCGCTGGACTTGCCGCTGATGCCGCGGTGCTCGGGCGCGGCCAGCGTTCGGTAGCGCGAGTCCACCCAGGCCACCACCTCCTCACAGAGGTAGGTGTGATAAAGACCGGTGCCCGGCGAGTCGAGAAACTGGCTGCCGCCGTACGAAGTCCAGGCGTCCACGAAGACGAGCAGGCAGGGCGGCACCCCGCCGCCAGCGAAAAGCTGGTCAGCCAGCTCGGGATAGCTGCGCCTGAAGGCTGTGCGGTTGGCCCACATGTCGACCTGGCCGGTCATGCCCTGGATCACGTAGATGCTGGGATAGCGACGGTCGGGCTCATCGTCGTAGCCAGGCGGCCGGTAAACCCAGACGGGGCGTGTGGCCGGGTCGGCAAGCGGATTGCCGCGCAGCGCTTGGCTCTCCAGCCAGAGCTTCTCCAGCCTTCCCTGCCAGTCGATCGACCAGGGTTCGCCCACCGTCAGCGCATGGTAGCTGTGGTCGGGCCAGCGAGTGCCGTCCGAGCGGCTGGCGCCGGTCCGCTCAGGAGGCCCGGGCCTCCGCCAGCGAGCGCGGAAACCGGGTCGGCGAAAAGCTGATTGCTCCCGCCGGCACCAGCCAGGGCAGTACGAGCACCGAGTACCTACCGGCGAGCACTGCGGGATCTCGCTCCAACGCCTCCTGCGCCTTCTGCGGCTCAAGGCGCAGGATGCTCAGGCCCCGGTTCGGCCCACCGTCCGGCGGACGCAGCGGACCGGCAGCCAGCAGGAGGCCTGCCTCATGCAGCTGGGCCAAGTGGTCCATGTGCGCGTCCTGCAGCTCGTCCTCAGCCTGCGCGTCAAGAACCGGCGCATCCGGTCTGAGCAGCAAGAGCCCGATGCTGAAACTGTCGAATTCCATGCCGGCGATGTTAGTTGCTCTCGCGGCGAAGGAAGTCGACGGATTCCTCCTCGCCATTCCAGGTCACGAAGGTTCGCGCCGGCTCCGTGCGCGCCACCTTCCGCCCGCGACGCAGCACCAGGCGCCGGCGCGGCACCAGCCGGATGGCGTCAAACTCACTCGGCGCCTCGAAGACGACAAGGTTGGCGGGCATTCCCACCTCCAGGCCATAGCTCTCCAGGCCCAGGGCGGCAGCCGGGGCGCTGGTCACCATCTCGATCAGCCGGGGGATCTCCTCGGCGCCCGACATGTGGCCGTAGTGCGCCAGCACAAAGGCCGCCTGCAGCGGGTCCCCATAGCCCAGTGGGTACCAGGGATCCATGACCGAGTCGTGGCCGATGCAGACATTCACCCCGGCGGCCTGCAGCTCCTTGACCCGGGTATGTCCGCGCCGCACCGGATAGCTGTCGAAGCGCCCCTGGAGCACCGAGTTGTCGAGCGGGTTCGTGACCATGTGCATGCCTGAGCGGGCGATGTTGTGGACCACCCGGTGGGCGTAGGCCTGGTTGTAGGAGTGCATGGCTGTCGTGTGGCTCGCGGTGACCCGGCCGGCCATGTCCAGGCGGATCGTTTCGGCGGCCATTGTCTCCACAAAGCGTGAGTGGTCGTCGTCAGTCTCGTCGCAGTGAATGTCGACGCGCAGCCCGTGCTCGGCCGCAAGCTGGAAGGCGAACTTGACAGAGTCGACGCCCAGCTCCCGGGTGAGCTCATAGTGCGGGATCCCTCCTATGACGTCGGCTCCAGCGTCGACCGCTTTGCGCATCAGCTCCTGGCCGCCGTCGAAGGAGAGGATGCCCTGCTGGGGGAAGGCGACCAGCTGCAGATCCATCTGGTCGCCGATCTCCTCTCGCACCTCGACCAGGGCGTGCAGCGCCGTCAGCTGAGGATCGCAGACGTCGACGTGGCTGCGCACGTGCTGGACACCGTTGGCCAGCTGCCAGCGCAGCACCTGGCGGACTCGGGTTTTCACGTCCTCGCTGGTCAGGGTCTTCACCCGCTCCGCCCAGATGGCTATGCCTTCGAACAGTGAGCCGCTCAGGTTCTGGCGCGGCTGCCCAACTGTGAGCACGGCGTCGAGATGGATGTGGGGCTCTACCAGCGGCGGCGTGGCGAGCAGGCCGCCCAGCTCGATGACCTCACGAGCCTCCGACTCGGGCTCCCGCCAGTGGCCGTCGCGGACGCCGAGAGTGGCCGGCTCGGCACGGCCGGGAAGTCTCGCATTGCGGAGCAGCAGATCAAGCACCCAGTGGACTCTATCTCTCGCTGGCAAGAAGAACGCCAAACAGTTACTATCCGGGCGACCGGAACGTGCCGGCGCCGTGACCATAAGCACTTAGGGAGCAGAACTGGATGGCCACCACCGAGCAGCTGGACATAAGCGGCGTCCCGATTCGAGAGGGGACGTACGGAACGAAGGTCATGGCGGTCGAGCCGGGCGGCGTCGAGTACATCGCCGACTCTGAGCGCCACGGTCGCCCCTTCGACCTCTTCACCACCTGGGTCTCGCCCAACATGGAGTTCGCCACGGTGTTCGTCGGAGTGCTTCCCGTCGCCTTCTTCGGCATGGGCTTCGCCGACGCCGCGGTGGCCATCATCCTGGGGACCGCGCTGGGCTCTCTCACCCACGCCATCCTCTCCAGCTGGGGGCCGAAGTTCGGCGTGCCTCAGATGGTGCAGGCGCGCGGCGCCTTCGGCTTCCTGGGCAACCTCCTCCCCGCCGGCCTCAACACGTTTACAGCCAACGTCGGCTGGTTCATCGTGAACAGCGTCAGCGGCGCCTTCGCCCTCAGCACGCTGTTCGGCCCCGTGCTGCACTGGTTCGACCTGCCCTTCTGGCTCTCCTTCCTGATCATCGTGCTGGCCCAGGTGGCGGTGGCTTTCCTGGGCCACAACCTCGTCCACCGCTTCGAGCGGATCGCCTTCCCGGTTCTGACCATCGTCTTCGTGGTCTCAGCCGTCCTCATCTTCAGCCAGGCGAACCTGGGCCAGGGCATCAACGGCAAGATCCAGGGACCGCTGGGCGAGACCGGAGCGTTCACGCTCACCTTCACGGCAGCCTTCGGCTACGCGGTGGGCTGGAACCCCTACGCCTCGGACTACACCCGCTACCTGCCGCGCAGCACCGACCGGTTCATGACAGGACTCTGGGCAGGGCTGGGCGTCTTCGTCTCCTGCGTCCTGCTGGAACTGGTCGGCGCCGCCCTAGTGACTGTGGCCGGGACCAAGTGGGGACCGAATGACATCCCGACCGCCCAGTTCATCAAACCGCTGCCTTTGGCGCTGCAGATCCTGGCGCTGCTTAGCATCGCACTCGGCACGGTTTCGGCCAACGTCATCAACATCTACAGCGGCTCGATGTCCTTCCTGACGCTCGGTATCAGGCTCACCCTTCACCAGCGGCGCGCCATCGTGGCGGTGGGCGCCGGCGTGATCGGCTTCGTCGTCGGCGTGGCGCTGCAGGCACAGGTCGGCCCGGGCAGCAAGTACGAGAGCTTCCTGCTGCTCATCGCCTACTGGATCGGCCCTTTCCTGGGCGTTGTGATCACCGACTACTTCCTCCGCCGCGGCCACTACGAGGAGCGGGAGTTCTTCGACACCGCCCGGCGGCCCTGGCAGGGCTTCGCGGCCATGGTCGCCGGGCTACTGGTCTCTCTGCCGTTCTGGAATGTCAGCGGCGTGTTCGTGGGACCGATCCCGAACGCCAACCCGGCGGTGGGTGACATCTCTTTCATCGTCGGAATGGTGGTGGCGGCGGCAGTGCACCTCCTGCTGAACCTGGGGTTGAGGCAGCGAACGGCGTCAGAAGCCGGCTTGTCCTAGCCTCTGCCTCCCCGCGTCGCGCTCAGCTGCTGCGCGAGGCGGGGTTCGACTTCGAAGTTGGCCTGAGCCGCGCGCGGGAGTGGCCGTACCCCGGCGGCGACCCGGCCGAGTACGCAGAGTCACTGGCGCGGGCGAAGGCGGCGGGCGCAGAGGGCGAGGTGGTGCTGGGCGCCGACACGGTGGTCGTGGTCGACGGCACAGTGCTCGGCAAGCCGACCGATCCTGACGACGGCGCAGCCATGCTGCGACGCCTCTCCGGTCGCACGCACGAGGTGATCACCGGTGTGGCTGTGCAGGACCGCGGCGCCATCCGCTGGGGTCACGCTCGCAGCCACGTTACGTTCCGGGCGCTCAGCTCAGCCGAGATCGTGGAGTATGTGACCAGCGGCGAGCCGCTGGGCAAGGCCGGCGCCTACGCGATTCAGGGCCGAGCGGCTCGGTTCGTCACCGAACTGGACGGGGAGTGGGACACGGTCGTCGGCCTGCCGCTGGGCCTGGTCCGGCGGCTGCTGCCGAAACGGGTGGGCGGCCTGATCGCCGACTGAGCCGCGTTCGTCCAGTGGCTCACGGTGACTGCCTGAGGTGCTATGGTGCGGGCTGCCGTGACACAGCCGCCCCCGCCCACCAATTGGCTGGAGCCGGGCCGCCCTGAGCCGATCCTCGTTTCCGCGGGCGACATCTCGTGCACCCAGCACCGAGTCATCACACCCAACGGCAGCTTTCCGCTCGCGGGCACCACGTGGCTCGGGTCCAACAACAGCGTCACCACGGAATCGATGCCCACCTACGCAGTGGTTCTGGCGGTGATCTTCTTCATCTTCTGCCTGCTCGGCCTGCTCTTCCTGCTCATCAAAGAAAGACGCACAACTGGTTACGTCCAGGTGACTGTTCAGGGGCCCGGTGTCTTCCACTCGACCCAGATCCCTGTCTCTTCACCCGCGCAGGTGCTGGACATCGAACAGCGGGTGAACTACATCCGAGGCTTGGTAGCCTCCTACAACTCGTAGCGCCCTCTCAGCTGTCTGCCAATTTGGTGACGGCCGTGACTGTGGCCCAGTTGCGCATCGTCATCGGCACCTTGAGCCGGTTCAAAGGTTGGCTGAGCGGCGACTGGTGCACATTTACCGTGTAGTCGAGGTAGAGCTCGCGCTCGCCCAGCGCGATCCGGTCGTCACCATGCCTGAGGCCGACTCGCTCCAGGGCGACCGGATCGGGCGCCTCGTCGAGAAAGGCCACGTGCAGGAGCTTGGTAGCGCTCACCCGAGAGGGGAAGGGATTCGCCGCAACCACTCGCTGTAGCTCCTGGGCGGTGCGCACAAAGACCCGAACGCTGAGCCCCAGCTCCCGCCTGAGTGCCTCCTCCAGCAACTCTCCAACCTGGGTCGCGTCAGCCGTCACGACGACGTTGCCACTCTGCAGGTAAGTGATCGCATCGTCGTGGCCCAGTTCCTTCACCACCCGGCGCAGGTCGGCCATCCCAAGCCGGTTGCGGGCTCCCAGGTTGATGCCCCGCAGGAGCAGCGCGCACCTCTGCCTCATAACCGCGCCGAGCATAACGACACGCGTCCGTGTCCGCGTTCGCCCGCCGACACGTAACCAGTGCCATGATCACAAAGCATCGGGCGCGCTCGGCAATGCGTCGGAGCGGCTGACCGCTGCCACATAGACCCGATCGCGATACGGCCGGTGGGGGAGCCGCGTGGTAGCGTTCGGGCGGCCATGGACTCCGATCTGATCGTCGTCGGAGGCGGTCCGGTCGGCGCGGCGCTGGGCCTCTTGCTGCCCCGGCATGGACTGCGAGCCATCGTTCTCGAGGCGACCGAGTTTCCCCGCGACAAGCCCTGCGGCGAGGGCCTGCTGCCAAGCGGTGCGCGCATCCTCCAGGACCTCGGCGTGGACCTGAGAGCCGCTGGCTTTCCACCCCTGGCGGGAGTTCGATACCGGCTCGGCGAGGCCGGCCGCGCGGGAAGCGCGCTGGGCCGATTCAGCTCCGGCTGCGGCTTCGGCGTCCGCCGCCTGCGGCTCGACGCCATCCTGGCCGAGAAGGCTGGCGTCAGGACCGGCGTGCGTGTCACTGACGTCAGGACCGATCCGCGGGGAGTTGCTGTCGAGACCTCACAGGGACAATTGCGGGCCCGAGCAGTGATCGGGGCCGACGGCCTGCGCTCGAGGGTGCGCGACTGGTTGGGCTGGACTCATCCGCCGACGGGGGCAGCTCGCTACGGCCTGGTCGGACACGTTCACGTCCCCGATCTCGACTGGGGGGAGATTCGAGTCACCCTGCTCGATGAGGTCGAGGTCTACGCAGCGCCGGCGGGCCCCTCTGAGCTGCTGGTCGCGGTGCTCGGCGCTCGCGGCTCATTGCGGCGGCCTGGCGCAAGTGTGATGGACAGCTATCGCGAGTTCTCTGCTCGGGCGCATCCAGAGCTGGCGAGCGCCGATCTGACCGGTCGAGTCTGGGGCGCCGGCCCCTTCGCCGTCCGGCCCGGCGCGGTCGCTGGCGGCCGTGTCTTCCTGGCGGGCGACGCGGCCGGTTTCCTCGATCCGCTGACGGGCGACGCCATCAGCGCCGGTCTCAACCAGGCACTCGCGCTCTCCGGCTTCCTGGCTCACGACCTTGACTCAGCGCCGTCACGCTACCGCCGCTGGTGGGCCGCGCAGTGGCGGCGGCGGCGCTTCGTCAGCCACCTCGCTCGCACTCTGACTGGCTCTTCCCACCTGGCTGGTCGAGCGATGAGGGGCGCCAACCGTCGGCCCCAAGCCCTGACCTCACTCCTGGAGGTCAACGACGGCTCGCGGCCCCTTTGGCGAATCGGCCTTCGTGATTGGGCGGCGCTGGGCGGCTTCGCTGCCAGACGCTCGTGAGCTTCTTCCTCGGCTTCGGCACCGCCCTGCCCGAGTACGCGATCGACCGCCAGGAGTCGCAGCGCGCGCTGTCCGCCTTCTGGCCACGACTGCCCGCCGCGGCTGCGGGTGAAGCTGTCAATCGCCACGCCATCGCGCCGCTGGCGGAGGTGGTGCGCGGTCGCTCGGTCGGCGAGGCGATGTGTGCCTATGCCGAGCACGCTCCGAAGCTGGCCCGGACAGCAGCCTGCCAGGCGCTGCGAGATGCCCGCGTGCACCCGGCAGACGTCGACATGGTCATCTCCGTTTCCTGCACCGGCTATCTGGTGCCGTCGCTTGACGTGCGCCTGGCCAACGAGATTGGACTGCGGCCGGACGTGCTGCGTCTCCCCATCACTGAGCTCGGTTGTGCTGGCGGCGCGGCAGCCATCGCAGCCGCCCACCGCCATCTCCTGGCCTTCCCTAACGATCGGGTGCTGGTAGTGGCGGTCGAGCTCTGTTCTCTGAACTTTCACCCGGGAGATCGCTCGATCGACAACCTGACAGCGGCGCTCGTCTTCGGCGACGGGGCCGCCGCTACCGTGATGACGGGCCGGCCGGCGGGAGCTGAGGCTGCACTCGAGGTGGTGGCGACCGGCGAATGGCTGCTGCCCCACAGCATGGCGGCGCTGGGGTTCGACCTGCGTGAATCGGGCTTCCACGTGGTGCTCGATCGCAAGCTGCCCAGGCTCATCGCCGCCGAGCTGGGACCGATTGTGAAGGCCTTTCAGGCCAGGCACCGCGTGCCGCAGCCGGACTTCTATGCGGTGCACGCTGGAGGACCCCGAATCTTCGATGCTGTCGACCAGGCGCTGGCTCTCGAGCCTCATCTTCTGGCCGCCTCGCGGGGCGTGTTCAGCAGCGTTGGCAACCTGTCCTCCGCCTCACTGCTCTTCGGCTTGGCTGCGACTCCGCCCGATACGTCTGGCGATGGGCTGGCGCTGGCTTTCGGGCCCGGCGTCACGGTGGGCATGGCGCACCTCCGCCGGTATCGAGCCACACCGTCCTGACGTACCGTCAGGGGCTGTCCTGACCTCCGGCTGGAGCCGATCAGAACAAGCCAGGGAGGAAGCGCGCTCGTCCGGCGAATGCTTCTTCGTAGCCGGGGATGCGGCGCAGCAGGCGCTCTTCGGCTCGGATTCGATCGGCCAGCAGCGCGCCGTTCAGCACTGAGAGGCCGACGGCGCTGAGCCAGGCGCCGGCGGCCAGGGGCAGGCAGAGGAACTCCAGCGCCACTGCCACGTAGTTGGGATGGCGGATCCAGCGGTAGGGACCCGCTGTGACCGGCCGGAGATCGCTTGGCACCACCGCTCGGGCGTTCCAGGCCTGACCGAGGGAGCGGATGCACCACCAACGTAGGGCCGCGGCGCCACCGACTCCCGCCCCCCAGAGCAGCGGCAGCCGGGGCCGGCGCCGCAGCGCAATCACCTCCACCGGCGGCAGGCAGAAGAGCGCAATGTGCAGCCCAACCATCAGGGGATAGCGCCCGCTCGCAGCGGCCGGCCCTGCCAGTTCGCGCTCGTGCCGGATGGAAACGGCCATCTCCCGGAGGCGCTGAGCGCCCTCGAGCCCGAGCAGGGCCACGTACCAGCGCGGCAGGCGGCGCCATCGGTTCACGGACGGCAACACTACTGTCTGCCCAGTTATCGGCGCAGTTTGTGCGACATTGGCAGCATGGCCAGACTGGCGGTGGCGGTGATGGGCCAGGACCGGCCCGGCATTGTTGCAGCGGTCACTGTCGCCCTGGAGGAGCTGGAGTGCTCGCTGGAGGATCTCTCCACTTCCATCCTGCGCGGCTACTTCGCCATGATGCTGATCTGCCACGGTCCCGGCGGAAAGGGTGATGTGGCCGCGCAGCTGGACTCTGTCGCCGGGCGGCTGGGGCTGCTCGTCGATGTGTGGGAGGTCGGCGAGGCGGCCGACAGCCAGGAACCGGATCATCGCCTGACCGTCTACGGACCTGATCGCCTTGGCATAGTTCGCCAGGTGGCATCACTGCTGGCGCGGGAGAACGTCAACATCTGCGACATGACCTGCCGGCTGGTCGAGCAGGGCTCCGCCCTGTACGTGGTCAACATGGAGATCCAGATCCCGGCCGGCGTACGGCTGGAGCCGGCCCTGCGGGCGGAACTGCCGCCGCTGGGCTTGCGCCACGCGCTGCGCGCGCTGGAGAGTGACGTTCTCTGATCCGTCAGGTCCTCACCTATCCCCATCCGATTCTGCTGGAGGAGTGTGCTGCGCCAGCTGCCGATCAGGTGGCTGGGCTGGTCGTCGACCTTCTGGACACAATGCGCTCGTTGCCGCGCTGCTGGGGACTTGCCGCGCCCCAGATCGGTGAGCCGGCTCGCGTCGCATTGGTGGACGTCTCCCGCCATCCGGCGGCGGAGGCTCACAATGGACTGCTGCTGCTCATCAACCCTGTGATCCTCGACCGAGCCGGCAAGGAAGTGGGCCGGGAAGGCTGCCAGAGTCTCCCCGGTGTGCTGGCTGACGTGCGGCGCGCCCGGCGCATCCATCTTCGCCTGGGGGCCGAGGAGAAATGGTGCTCGGGAATCGAGGCGCGAGCTGTGCAGCACGAGCTGGACCACCTGGACGGCATCCTGATCCTGGATCGCATCGCATCTGCTCACGCCCTCCACTTCCGCGGCTAGCCATCCGTCCGGCGACGCACCGCGGCTCTGCTGGCTCCGATGGAGGCGACACCGTCCTGGGCGGCGCGGTTATCCCGGCCTCCGCCAGCCTAGACGCTGACCGTCGACTCCCATTCCAAACCGAGGATCGCGCCGTCCCGCAAGCGGCGGTAGCCGCCGGGGAAGATCCTGAGGAAGGGGATGGCGCCGGTTGTTAGGGTCTCCAACGTCAGGATGGGATTGGGGCTGGTGCAGCCAAGTGTCCGCATCGCGCAGTTGACGGCGGCCACCTCGCTGACCACTTCGTTCAAGGGCTTCACGCTGTAAAGACCGGCCACCGGTGCGGCGTACTCGGCCTCCACGCAACCTTCCCTGGTCACCACCACACCGCCACCAAGCTCCTCCAAGCGGCGAGCCGCCAGCGCCATTTCGGTTGGAGCCTCGCCCACGATCAGCGCTGCATTGAGCTCCCAAGGGGAGCTGATGGCCACTGCGGCGGTCCTTAGTCCGAACCCTCGCAGGAGGCCGCGAAAGCCTCGGCCCGAACCGTCGCGGCCGAGGCACAGGCAGAGCAGATCCGAGCGGCCGTCGCTCTCCACCTCTCGCGTTACTGTCGACGTCTGCAGCTCCATCGCCCGCCAACACCCCGACGGCGGCCGCTCGAGTAGGGCAGCTGGAAGCACGCCGAGCCGGGTCGTCTGACTCAACCAGTCCGGGTAGCGCGATGGCGGCGAGGGCTCAGGCCGCCGCCCACTCACCAGCACCAGCCGCGGCTGAAAGCCGATCGACCCGCCGGCTCGGGGCAGCACGACCACGTCGGCCAGCATGCCTGCTCCCAAGCCGCCCAGCCAGCGGCCGAGGCCGAAGTGCTCGGCCACGTTGCGGCTCGCCAGCCGCAGGGCGGAGACCGGCGGCAGCCCCAGCTCCACCGCCTTCGCCACCACGATGTTGAGTGAACGCCCCTCGGCCAGATCGGACGGCTCCACGCCGTCGGTGACGAGGCCCAGCCGGCTCAGGTCGATCGCGCCCCGCTGCCACAGGTGAGCGATGGCCGGGAGGTCCTGGCGTGTGGCGCCGTGCCGGGCCAGCGCATGCAGGCCGACGCGCAGCCGCTGCAGCAGATCGTCGGCGTCGATGCCCTCGTGGTCCGAACCGACGCCCGACGCGGCCATCGCATTGATTCCAGCCGGCCGAGCCCCCGCGCCGTGGCCGCTGACCGCCAGGCCACGGGCGAGCGCTGCTTCGATCAGACGCTCCGAGCGCTCATGACCGCGGAGCAGGTCGGCCCAGTAGATCTCGCCCACTCCGACCACCCCCGGAGAATCGAGGAGCTGGATCCAATCGTCTGCGTTGAGGCGAGAGCTCTGCTCGGGGTCGATCATGATCAGCCCGGAAATCGTGTACAGCAGGCGGCCCGCAGTCTGGGCAGCTTCAGCCAGGAACAAGCGCAGGCTCTCAGGCCCAAGGATGGCTGCGTACTCCATCGACTCAACGACTGTCGTCGTCACTCCCGCACAGACTTGCGCGTCGGCGAAATCCGAAACCCGGACTCGCGTCAGATGCGTGTGGCCTTCGATCAGGCCCGGCGCCACCACGTCACCCGCCAAGTCCACCCGGCCGTTCCCTTCTCCCACCCGGGCGTGGACCTCGGCATCGGGACCGACGAATGCCACTCGGCCGGCGGCCACCGCCAGGCCCCAGCCTTCCTGCAGTTCCCCCGTGAAGACGTTGGCCAGGGCTCCGCCGCTGATGACGAGGTCGGCAGGAGCCGCACCCCTGGCGACGTCCCGCAGCCGCCGCAGGGTATTCCGGTCCGGTGCCAGGTGATAAGTCACGTCCGCCAACGCTAAGGCCAATCCGAGCCCAGTGCCTCCGGGCTAGGCTGAGGCCTCCTCCTCCAGCCCGCGCACGAGGCAGACAGCGGTACCTGACCGCTCTCGGGCTCCCTGCCACCGGATGCGGGCATCGGAACCGGCCCCAAGAAATTAGGGGGGCTGCAGATGCGAGGGTTTCGTGGGCGGCCTACCGTCGAGGCATTCCCATCTCACGCAAGGAGGCAACCATGTCAGTAGAAACAGCGGCGATCGATGAGGCGAAGGTCCACGCTTTCGTAGGGCAGCTGATCGGCGAGCTCGGCGCCACGGTGAACGCTGGGCTGGTCGTGATCGGCGACCGGCTCGGCCTGTACAAGGCGATGGCCGGGGCGGGTCCGATCTCGACGGCTGAGCTGGCCGAGCGAACGGGCACCACAGAGCGCTACGTGCGCGAGTGGCTGAACGCCCAGGCCGCCGGCGGCTACGTCGAGTACGACCCCAGCACCCAGCGCTACACCCTGCCTGCCGAGCACGCATTGGCGCTAGCCAACGAGGCCAGCCCGGCCTTCGCGTGCGGTTGGTTCCAGCTGGCGACGTCGACCCTTCGCTCCGAGCCCGAGATCCGGGAGGCCTTCCGCAGCGGAGCCGGCTTTGGCTGGCACGAGCACGACCCGGGCGTGCACGAGGGCTGCGCGCGATTCTTCGGGCCGACCTACGACGCCAGCATCGTGAGCAGCTGGCTGCCCGCGCTCGACGGGGTCGTCGACAAGCTGGAGGCCGGCGCCGAGGTCGCCGACGTCGGCTGTGGGCTCGGCCGCAGCACCCTCCTGATGGCGAAGGCCTATCCACGATCGCGGTTCACCGGCTTCGACTACCATCCGGACTCACTGGCGCTCGCCAGGAGGCAGGCGGAGGCGGCGGGCATGGGTGATCGCGTGAAGTTTGAGGTCGCACCGGCCAAAGGTTTTCCCGGCCCCGCGGCCTATGACCTGGTCACAACGTTCGACTCCCTCCACGACATGGGCGACCCCGTCGGCGCGGCACGCCACGTCCGCGAGACCCTCAAGCCGGACGGAACCTGGATGGTGGTCGAACCCCTCGCGGGGGACAAAGTGGAGGACAACCTGAACCCGATCGGACGCGCCTATTACAGCTTCTCGAACTTCCTCTGCACGCCCAGCTCCCTGGCGCAGGAGGTCGGCCTGGCGCTCGGCGCCCAGGCGGGCGAGCCTCGCATCCGAGACGTAGCCACCGCGGCTGGATTCACCCGCTTCCGCCGCGCCACAGAGGGCATGATCCATCTGGTCTACGAGGTGCGTCCCTAACCCCCGCCGGGACCCCACTCGACGAAAATGACGCCCGCTTGAGTGCGGCCGGCAGGACCCCTCCCCCAGCGCGCAAGCCCGACGGTTCGGGCTTGTCGTGCGCGGGGGGTCCGCGTGCCGTCGCAGGTTTCTGGCCCCCGAGGTCAGCCGGCCCTACCGCCACCATTGCCGGCCGGCCCCTCCCGGCGGCGCCGCTCGGGCAGCGGATTTGATGACCGAGCTCCTGTGAAAGCGCGTCAGACGACGATCACAGGATCGGTCGGTGGCAGAGTGCAGCCAATGAGAGCGCGGGAACCCGCCGTCTCTGACTTCGTAGAGGGCGGGGGCGTCCGGGTCGGGTACGAGGTCTTCGGTGAAGGTGAGCCGGCCATCCTACTGCTGCCGGGCTGGTCGATCATGACCTCCCGGCAGTGGAAAGGACAGGTGCCCCACCTGGCCCGACGGTTCCGAGTGGTGACCTTCGACGCCCGCGGCAGCGGGCGTTCCGACCGCCCGGCGCACCCCGCCGCCTACCTGGACCGCGAGCTCGCCGCGGACGCGTTGGCGGTGCTCGACGCCGCTCAAGTCGACGCTGCTCTGGTGGTCGGGCTCTCCCGGGGCGCGCGCCACGGGCTCCAGCTGGCTGCGCTCGCCCAGCCCAGGGTGGCGGGTCTCGTGCTCGTGAGTCCCGCCATGCGAGGGTTGGGCGCACCCCACCCGACCCGCACAGTGCACTCGTTCGCGGACGAGCTCGCCACCGAGGAGGGCTGGGCCAAGTACAACCTGCCCTACTGGCGGCGTGACTTCCGTGGCTTCCTCGAGTTCTTCTTCGGCGAGGCACTCCCGGAACCCCACTCCACCAAGCAGCTGGAAGACGCAGTCGGCTGGGGGCTCGAGACCACGCCCGAAGTGGTCGCGATGTGCGATGCCGGCAACGAGATCGCCGATACTGCGGCCGCCGAGGATCTAACTCGGGCGGTGCGCTGCCCGGTGCTGGTCGTCAACGGAAGCGACGACCGGATCACGCCACCAGCGTGGGGCGCTCGGCTGGCCGAGCTGACCGGTGGCTCGTGGGTGGTTCTGGAGGGCTCGGGTCACTTTCCGACCGCCCGCCACCCGGTGCGGCTGAACCTGCTGATTCGCGATTTTGCGACCCGCCTAATGCCGTCGGCACCCGCTCCCAGCGCCTGGACCCGGGCCGCCGTCCGCCGGCGCCGGGCTCTGTTCATCTCCTCCCCGATCGGGCTCGGCCACGTCCGTCGCGATCTGGCCATCGCCGCCGAGCTGCGCCGGCTGCACCCCGACCTGGAGATCGACTGGCTGGCCCAGCCGCCAGTGACCGGGGTGCTCGAGGCCGCTGGCGAGCGTGTGCATCCGGCCAGCTCCGAGCTGGCCAGCGAGGTCGCCCACATCGACGCCCAGGCGGCCGAGCACGAGCTCGCCGTCTTCGACGCCTTCCGGCGCATGGACGAGATCCTGCTCGCCAACTTCATGCTCTTCTTGGACGTGGTCCGGGAGACCGCCTACGACCTCTGGATTGGCGACGAGGCCTGGGAGGTGGACCACTTCCTGCACGAGAATCCGGAGCTGAAGACCGCCGCCTACGCCTGGCTGACCGACTTCGTGGGCTGGCTGCCGCTGCCCGAGGGCGGCGAGCGGGAGGCTGAGCTGACCGCCGACTACAACGCCGAGATGCTCGAGCAGATCGAGCGATTCCCGCGCGTGCGCGACCGCGCCATCTTCCTGGGCGGGCTGGCGGACATCCCCGACCGCGACTTCGGCCCCGGCCTGCCTGGGATCCGGGAGTGGGTCGGCCGCCACTACCAGCTGGTCCCCTTCGTGCCCGGCTACGACCCGGCCGGGCTGGATCGGGAGCAGGTCCGCCAGGAGCTGGGCTGGGGCTCCGGTGAGCCCGTCTGCGTGGTCGCGGTCGGCGGCTCGGGGACCGGTGAGCACCTGCTACGACGGGCTATCGCGGCCTACCCAGAGGCGTGCCGGCGGATACCGGGCCTGCGCCTGGTCTGCGTCTGCGGGCCCCGGATCGACCCCGCCCGGCTGGCGGCTCCGGCCGGGGTCGAGTTGCTGGCCTACGTCGACCAGCTCTACCGCTGGCTTGCGGCCAGCGACGTGGCCCTGGTCCAGGGCGGCCTGGGCACGACCATGGAGCTCGCCGCGGCGGGGCGGCCGTTCGTTTACGTACCCCTCCGTCACCACTTCGAGCAGCAGGTCAACGTCCACCACCGGCTGCGCCGGCACCGCGCCGGGCGCCGGCTCGACTATGAGCAGGCCACCCCCACCCGGCTGGCCGGAGCGCTGGCGGCAGAGCTCGGCCGCCCCCAACACCCCCGACCGATCCCTCCCAGCAGCGCCCCACAGGCAACCAAACCCACCACCCAACTCACCCCACAGAGACCGCAGAACCGGA
>NZ_JBPCPN010000026.1:0-56913 GCF_050999135.1 Candidatus Dormiibacter sp.
CACTTGGCTGCTGGACAGCCGTGAGGTCTCCCAGCTGCTCGGCATCGGCCGGACCAAGGTCTTTCAGATGATGGCGAGGGCCGAGTTGCCCGTCGTGCACCTCGGCCGCTGCGTGCGTGTACCGCGCCAGGCGCTGGAGGAGTGGGTGCAGAACCAGACGCTGATCTCCATTCGAGAACAGCGATCGGACCGTGGCGCCAGGTTCCGAGAGACCTTCCAGATGGGCGATCGAGAGCTTTAAATGCCCCGAAGGCGGGGTAACGGCGAGGGTTCCATCTATCAGCGCAAAGACGGCAAATGGTGCGCTGCCGCGACGACGCCTGATGGCTATAGGAAGGTGCTCTACGGCACCACCCGAGAGGCGGTCCGCAGAAAGCTGACGGGGATTCAGCACTCCATCGACAGCGGCACTTACACCGACGCAGCTGGGCTAACTCTCGGGAAGTATCTCGACCAATGGCTCGAGGAGGTCGTCAAGCCGTCTGTTCGGCGCTGGACGTACCTAGGCTACGAGGTCCATGTCCGGCTACACATCAAGCCAATCCTCGGAACCGTTGCTCTTGACAGGCTGACGCCAATGCACGTCCAGTCGATGATCAATCGCAAGCTTCAAGAAGGTCTGTCGCCCAAGAGCGTCAAGTACATCCGAGGCACGCTGCGGACGGCGCTCAACCAGGCGATCCGGTGGGGCCTTCTCTCTCGAAACGCCGCCACCATGGTCGAGCTGCCCAAGGTCAGCAGATACGAAATCCGGCCCTTCACCACCGATGAGGCGCGGCGGTTCCTGGCAGCGATCAAAGGTGATCGCCTGGAGGCCCTCTATTCGGTCGCTCTGACTATGGGCCTGCGGCAGGGGGAAGCCCTCGGACTCCGCTGGCAGGACATTGACTTGGACATGGGATACATTCGCGTTTCCAAGCAACTGCAGCGGCTCGACGGAAAGCTGCAACTCGTTGATCTGAAGACGGACCGCAGCCGACGGACGCTAGTCATACCCGCTTCGATTGTCGATGGGCTCCGGCAGCACAAGGTTCGTCAGGCCGAAGAGCGGGCGGCAACAGGTAATTCAGTTCGACGCGACGATCTTGTCTTCACAACTCCAGAAGGGGAGCCGTTGGAGGGAACCACGGTCTCCCGTCACTTTCACCGGCACTTGGATCAAGCAGGCCTTTCACAGCGGCGTTTCCACGACCTTCGGCACTCATGCGCAACGCTCCTCATGGTCCAGGGCGTCTCGCCGAGGGTGGTCATGGACGTACTCGGGCACTCGGAGATCGCCATGACCATGAACACGTACTCGCATGTAATTCCCGAACTGCGGCGCGACGCCGCAGATCGTATGGAGGACCTGCTCACCCGCTAGCAGGTTCTCACCCGCTAGCAGGTTCTCACCGGCCACCTTCAGGGCTGCGACGACAGCCACCAGCACTCCGCCGCAGGCGGCCAGACTTCTCATCGGGCCCCAGTTGTCGACGGGTCGCTGCGCCCGGCAGAGCAACGACCACGGGCTAAGGAGCAACTCAGCCGATTGACGCGGACACAGCCTCCTCCCAGCCGGGTAGCGCCCGGACGGCGTCGATCGTCGTGGCCGCCCGGGCACCGACCCAGGATGCCACCCGCGCGGCCTGCGGCCAGTCCAGGCCCCGATACCAGGAGACTAGGATGGCGGCGGCGAAGGCGTCTCCGGCCCCAGTGGTGTCGACCGCCTCGACAGGAGTCGGGGGGACGTCCTGCTCCCAGCCCTCCCGCGTCGCCGCGGAGCAGCCGCGGTTCCCGTCCGTTACGGCGACGAACTGACGCACGCCCATCTCCAGAAGCCGGCGGGCCGCGGCACGGCGGTCCGGGAGTCCGGTGATGGCGGTGGCCTCCGCCAGGCTGGGACAGAAGACGTCCACAAGCGGGAGCGCCGGCACCAGCTCCTCCCATCGCATCTCCGGCCCATGCGTGACGTCGAGCGATGTAAGGAGACCGGCACCAGATGCTTCGGTCAGGAGCGATCGCAGGCGTGCGCCGTCGAGCCGCCGCAGAAGCAGTGCATATCCGAGATGCAGGGCACGGACGCCAACGTCGACTAGAGTCGCAATCGGGACGTCCTCCGTGCCGAAGTCGTCGCTCGCGCCGTGGCAGTGGAGGAAGGTGCGCTCCCCGGAAGGGTGGACAAGCACGATCGTGCTCGATGTGGGAACGCCCTCGACCACGTGCAGGCGGGCGTCGGTCGCCCACGACCGGACCCGGTCGCCCAGGATGGCGCCCAGCTCGTCATCGCCGATGCAGCCAAGGGTCATAACCGGCACGCCGAAATTGGCGATCACGGAGCCGGCGTTGGCCACCAGCCCCCCGCTGTGGAGCGAGACCACGTCGACCGTCGTCAAGCCCAGCCACTGGAGGTCGCGCGGCACCGGGCGCACCCTCAGGTCCACGGTCGTATGCCCCGCGACGGCAATCATCCGGATCCGTCCGCCGAAGCGACCAACGGTGGTCGGAGGGCGCGCAGCGCTGGGTACAGGGAACGGAAGCGCGCGTACCCATCCTCGTAGACCGGCAGCCAGTCGCGGTCCGGCTCGGCACCGGGCTTCAGCCTGACGCACACGCTCACCGCCTGTGGCACGTCGGCGAAGACTCGGGCGGCGACACCGCCCAGCATGGCTGCTCCCAACGCCGAGCTCTCCTCTACCGTCGAGACCTCCAGCGAGATCCCGAGCACGCTGGCGACGACACGGAGCCAGAACTTGCTGCGGGCACCACCTCCCGAGGCCCTGCCCACGGCCGAGCCCACACCAAGCCCGCGCAGGAGCTCCAGGCAGTCCCGAAGGCCAAACGCCACGCCCTCCAGCACCGACCGCGTGAGGGCTCCGCGATCATGCTGCAGCGAGAGGCCGTGGAAGGTGCCGCGCGCGGCCGGGTCCACATGCGGCGTGCGCTCACCCGCCAGGTAGGGCAGGAACAGCAGCCCTCCCGCGCCCGCCGGGGAGGCGGCAGCTTCGGCCAGAAGGGCCTCGTAGTCCAGCCCCGGTGCCAACGTGTCCCGGAACCAGCGCAGCGAGCCGGCCGCGGAGAGCATCACCCCCATCGCGTGCCACGTACCGGGCACCGCGTGGCAGAAAGTGTGCGCGCGTCCTTCCGGCTCCGGCGCGTAGTTGCGCAGGACGGCGAACACGACGCCGGACGTCCCCAGCACCACCGAGAGGGGACCGGGCCGGTCGATGCCGACACCTATGGCTGCGGCCGCCTGGTCGCCGGCGCCGGCCGCGACGGGGGAACCGTTGGGCGCCCGACCGGCCGGCTCCGTGCTCTCGAGCAGTCGCGGCAGCCACGAGGGCGGCAGCTCCAGCCCCTCCAACACCTCGGTGCTCCAGCGCCGCGCCGCCACCTCCAAGAGCAGCGTCCCGGAGGCGTCGGTAACGTCCATCGCGCGCTCGCCGGTGAGCCGGAAGCGTATGTAGTCCTTGGGCAGCATGACGTGGCGGATGCGGGCGAAGCTGGCCGGCTCCTGGCTGCGCAGCCACAGAAGCTTCGGTGCTGTGAAGCCGGGGAGCGCCCGGTTCCCAGTCAGCTGGATCAGTCGCTGGAGCCCGATGGCCTTCTCGATCGCCTCGCATTCGGCGGCGGTACGCTGGTCGTTCCACAGGATCGCGGGACGGATCACCCGGTCTTGCTCGTCCAGGCAGACCAGCCCGTGCATCTGCCCCGAGAAGCCTATCGCTAGGACCTCCGTGACCGACTGCGTCAGTCGGCCGAGCACCTGCTGGGTAGCGCGCCACCAGTCCTCCGGGTCCTGTTCGGCCCATCCCGGCCGAGGAGTCCGGAGCGGATAGGAGGCCTCCGCCACCGCCAGTGGATCACCGGCCGGCGAAAGGGCAACGCCCTTGACCGCGGTGGTGCCGACATCGAGGCCGAGCAGGCCGGCTGCCGTCACTCTTCCGGGAGCTGTAGGGCGGTGACGTGCCAGCGCCCGAGGTTCGAGATGAACATCTCGCCGCCGCGCAGCGCAACGTTGGTCGGGTGGCAGAGCTGGTGGGCCTCCGGGTCGGCCACCAGGCAGCGAACGGTGCCGTCGGGGGCTACGCGCAGCACCTTGCTCGGCTCGTAGCAGGCGATGTAGAGCCGCCCGGCAGTGTCCAGCGCGAGGCCGTCGGGCAACACCCCCGGCAGGTGAACCACCTCCTCCCGGCCACCCGGTGAGCCGTCCTCTCCGATCGGGATGCGGAAGACGGCGCTGCCGAATGTCGCAGCCACATACAGAAAGCGACTGTCCGGCGAGAGCGCCACGCCGTTGGCGAAATCCACATCGGCGTCGTACCAGAGCTCGCCCGAGCCATCAGGCTGAAACCTGAAGATGCCCGGTCCCGGCTCCTTCATGCCGTGGCTGTCCGAGACAAATAAGTCGCCTCCAGGGAGAACAGCTATCGCGTTCGGCACGCGCATGCGAACGCCGCCGGCCCCCTCGGCGAATCGCTCGAGGCGCCCCGTGCGGGTATCCAGGGCAAACACAGCGCGGTGCTTCATATCGCAGACGTAAAGTCGGTCGCCGGCGAAGGCCAGACCCAGGCAAAAGCCTCCCGTCGACGCCACCTGATCCATTGAGCTGCCGTCGCGCGCGATGCGGAAGATCTGCCCCCGCTCGCCTCCGCACCAGACGCTGCCATCGGGGTGGATTGCGATCCCCTCAGGGTGGTCGAGCTGCGGGTCGGTGAGGGTGCCGTCGTAGAAGACGCGCGTGCGCGCGAGGTCGACCAAGCAGCCCGACATCAGCGCACTCCGCGCGCCGCGCCGGACCGTGTCAGGCCCTGGCGCAGCGAGACCGCCAGTCCCCGGTCGGTTGGCAGCAGCGGAAGAAGGCAGGCATGCAGCGCGTGATAGAGGTCGGGCTTGCCGCTCCACGGCTGGCTCTTGGGTTGATTGTCCGAGTCCAGAACCGCATGCCAGCCGCCTCTCCGGTGGTCGATGACGTGGCGGTGAGTGAAGTCCCAGAACGTCCGGTACCAGCGCTCGTACTCCGCGACGCCCGTGACGTCCGCGAGGTAGGCGGCCGCTCCGAGCGCCTCCGCGAACGTCCACCAGTACCTGTCGCGGCTGAGCGGCCTGCCCTGGAAGTCCACCGTATATATCAACCCCTCGCCGGAGACGTTCCAACCGTCGCTCAGAGCCTGACGGAACAGTCGCCTTGCGCTCTCTAGGCACCAGGCCTCCCGATTGCCCGTAGCGGCCCAGGCCTGGCAGAGCAGACGGGCCCACTCGAGCCAGTGCCCGACGATCGAGCCGTAGGGCCTGTAGAGGTGGTCCGGGTCGTCCCGGTTGTAGTCGGGATCGATCTCCCAGTCGGCCGTGTAGTGCTCCGCCAGCCGCCAGTCGTTGCTCGCCGTCTTCTCCGTGATCAGGCGGCGGCAGACGCTGAGAGCCCGGCGCAGGTATTCGGATTCGCCAGTGGCGTCGTGCGCGGCGAGCAGCCCCTCGACCATGTGCATATTGCTGTTCTGGCCGCGATAGCCGGAGCCGCCGGCCCAGTCGCGCGGAAACTCCTCGACAAACAGGCCCTCCTCCTCCGACCAGAACCGCCGGTCGAGCACCTCGGTCACGTCCTGCAGAAGCCTGTCCCCCTCCGGTCGATCGGCCAGCACCGCGGTGGCGGCGGCAAGCAGCACATGGGCGTGGCCGTAGCCTTGCTTCGCGCTGTCGATCGGCCGGTCCGCCCCAGCCGTCCAGTAGTAGCCGCCGTGCTGCGGGTCGCGGTGCCGCTCGAGAAGGAAGCGGATGCCGTGGTCGGCGACGGCTCCGGCGCCCGGCCGCCCCATCAGGTGTGCGAGCGAAAACGTGTACGTCATCCGGGCGGAGACGACTATCTCCTTGTTGGGGACCTTTGCCGGCACCCCCTCCGAGTCGAGCTCGAAGAAGCCGCCGCCCGGATCCACGCAGGCGTACTGGTAGAAGTCCAGCAGGCGGTTTGCCTCGGCCAATAGCCACGACTCGTGGAGCGGATTGCCCAGCCAACCGCCATTAGGGGCCACTCCGGCAGGCCCTGCCTCAGCGATTCTCAAGGGCCGAATCCTGATTGATCAGGGCAACGGGGCCTCCCACCGTCGGATCGGCCCAATCCTGGTTGGGAACCAGCGGATACCAACCCGGACGCCCGGGGTCGCGATCGTAGGGATAGCCGCCCAGCTCGCGATAGAGCTCGGCGTAGCGCGCCATTCGGTCCGGATCCAGCTCGATCCCGAGACCGGGAGCGGACGGCACGCTGATACAGCCGTTGCAGTACTCCAGCTTGCCGCCTTGTACCACATCGTCGACGAGATGGTGATAGTGCGCGTCGGCCGCGAAGCTGAGGTTGGGCAGTACTGCACCCAGGTGCAGCATCGTGGCCAGCTGGATCCCCAGCTCTCCGGACGAGTGCACGGCAACGCCCAGCTGGAAGGTCTCACAGACGGCGGCCGCTTTGACACACGCACGGATCCCGCCCCAAAACGTGGTATCGAGCAGGATCACATCGACAGCAGGATGCTGCACGTTCTGAGCCAGCTGCTCGAAGTTGACTACCACGGTGTTGGTGGCCATCGGCATGGCGACTCTGTCCCGCACCTGGCGCATCCCGTTCAGTCCCCAGGTCGGATCCTCGAAGTAGTCGTTGCGCAACCGCTCGATGCGGCGGCCGAAGCGAATGGCCGCCTCGACGCTGAGAACAGCGTTGGGGTCGTAACGCACACGGTCCTCCGGGAATGCGGCGGCCAGCGCCTCAAAGCACTCCGCCTCGTATTCCGGAGGGTAGACGCCGCCCTTCAGCTTGTGCGTGGTGAACCCGTGCCGCTTCTTCAGGGTTCGCGCAAGTGCGACCAGCTGGTCTGGCGTGCGAACTTCACCCTCGCCCGTGCTGGGATTCGGATGCCGAAAGAACAGGTAGCTCGCGAAAGGGACTTCGGCACGAAGCCGCCCGCCGAGGAGTTGGTAGACGGGCACGCCCAGCCGCTTGCCAACCAGGTCCAGGCAGGCGAATTCAATCGCGGCGTGCAGCTGTGTGCGGTTGTTATAGAGGCTGGCGGTGGGATTACAGATCTTGAAACGAAGCGCTTCAAGATCGAAGGGATCATGTCCCAACAGGTAGGGCCGGAGGCCCGCAAATGCCGCGGCGGCGCTTTCGCCACCGCCGCCCATCTCACCCAACCCGACCAGTCCTTCGTCGGTTTCCAGCTCGATGATGGTGCGCACGAAACGGCCCCAGTGCGCCCCGTTGCTGTGGCGCAGCGGCGCCTCGATGGGTACCGTCACAGTGGTCGCGCGGACGTCGCGTATCTTCAGCGGACCACCTCCTCGCTCAAAGTCTCATTTCGGTAGGGTGACCGGAAGGCTGGCCAGCATCCCGCCGTCAACGCGGACTTCGATGCCAGTTACGAAGCTGGCGGCGGGGCTGGCCAGGAACGTGATGACCTCAGCCACCTCCTCCACCGTCGCCACCCGCCCCAGCGGATGCAGCGCCCCCCAGCTCCGGATCAATGCCTCGACGCTCTGCTCGCCCTTGAATTTGTCGGCTGCCCAGCGCAACATGGGTGTGTCCACCGAGCCGGGACAGACTGCGTTGACACGGATGCCGTCCGCCGCGTGGTCCACCGCCATCGCTCGAGTCAACGCGTTCACGCCTCCCTTGCTGGCGGCGTACGCGACGACGCCCGTCTGCGCCCCGAACGCCTGCACCGACGAGACGTTTACGATCGCGCCGCCCCCGCGGCGGCGCATCTCTGGCACCGCATATTTGCCGGTCAGGAACATGCCCTTCAAGTTGATCTCGAGCGTCCGGTCCCAGGTCTCCTCCGGCATGTCCACCACGCTGCCGTAGGTCTGAATGCCGGCGGAGTTAACCAGAATGTCCAGGCCCCCATGACGGGCGACCGCCGCTGCCACGAGAGCCTCGACCTCGCCGGCAGCGCGAACGTCGGCCCGCATGCCGCTCACGATCAGGCCCTCCTGGCTCAGCTCCGCCACTGCCCGCTCCAGAGATGCCTCGTCGTGGCTGCCGATGATCACAGCAGTGCCGGCTTGAGCCAGTCGGCGCGCCGCGCCCCGGCCAATCCCGGTGCTGCCGCCGCTCACAACGGCCACCTTGCCAGCCAGGTTGGTTTGAGTGTCCGTCATTCTCCCCCTCTGATCAGTCCGACTCCGCACCCGAGGTCACACTGCCGTCGGGCGCGATCCGTTCCACTCGGCCCCCAGCTCGGAAGAGCACGGCGGCGAGGTGGGTGTCAATGCATCCGCCGGCCTCCAGCCGCCGGGAGGTGCCCCGGCGGACGGCCTCGGCCAGCCCCTCGCCGGGCCAGGAGGTCCAGGGCTCGAGCGCCATGCTGTAAGTGCGGCCGAACCAGGGGTAGCCGTATCCGCCTCGGGCGACCTGCCAGTACCACAGGTGGGGAAATACAGCGGGGTCCCAGCTGAGCCCGAACCCAGCCCTCAACTCCGGGTTGGTCACCGCGTACCAGCCCTCCGGAACATCGGTGATGTAGAGGAACTCGGCGCGCCGAGCTTCGGGTGGCGGCATCTGCGAGAGGTCCATCTCGCCGCCCTCCCGGTCGGCGACCAGCGGCCAGCGGCCGGTGGCGGCAGGAAGAGCGCGCTGGCGGTCGAATGCGACGGCATCGGGGACCCGGACCATCCCGCCGGGCAAGTGAAAAGAGCAGCCTCCCGCAAGAAACGGCGCGCCCAGGACCGGGTGATGACCCCACATCAAGTCGATGGGCTCAGCCCCTTCGTTGACGAGCGTCTCATCAAGTTCCAGCACGGCCCGGTCCCCGCGAAGACGCATGACCTTCTGCAGTACCAACGGATAGCGCAGGAGGCGGACCCGAAGTACGACCGCGACCTCCTCCGGCCTGTCGGCGACCACCCCCCACTCCCACGGCAGGCTGGGAGTTTCCCCGTGCTGGCCCCATTCAGTGCCTGCATGAGCCGCCGGCGGCCCTCCATTTGGCAGCGCCTCCAGCCAGCCTCCTTCGTAGAAGTCCATCATCGGTCCCAGACCCGGCGACGACGCCCGCGCGGCGCGCCAGTCGCGCAGGCTCGTCGGGGAAGCCCAGAGTACGTCCAGGTCCAGCTCCTTGAGCCGCAGTTCCACGACGTCGCTACCCTTGTCCGGCAGCACAGTTACCCGCAGCGCGCGGTTCTCGAGCACCACCACCTGCAGACCATGCTGCTGGAACGCCGCAAGCCGGCAGCCGTGCTTGCGAGGCTCGATCCAGCCGATCATCCGAACTCCTCGGCGAGACGGCCGAGCCTGAAGTGGTGAATCGCCTCGATCTGGACCCGCCTGATGGCCAGCAGGGCAGCCACTGCCTCATTCTGCTCGTAGCGGAACTGCAGCGCAGTTCCGCAGTGCGGGCTGATGTCGCGAGGTCCCGGGATCAATCGCGCAGCGTGGCCGGCGCGGAGGAGGAGGCTCTCGGCGCGCAGGGCGTGGAAGGACGAATAGAAGGTGACGAGACCGTCGAACGGCACCCCGCAGGCGGCGGTGGCGGGAGCTGGCTCGGGGTCGGCCGCGACCCGCTGATCAGCCGCGGGCGATCGTCGCCAGAGCCTCGATGGCAGCATCGATCTCCCCTTCCGTTGTAAAGGCGCTCCAGGAGAAGCGCACGGTTCCGACTGGATAGGTGCCGAGCGCCTGGTGAGCGGCCGGCGCGCAGTGGAGGCCGATCCGGCACATGATCCCGAACCGGCGGTCGAGGATCAAGCCGACGTCTGAGGGCGACACTCCGTCCAGGTTGAACGAAGCGAGGCCGACCCTGGCCGCGGCGTCCTGGGGACCGAGCGGCCGAGCGCGGGGAACCTGGCGCAGTCCGTCAAGAAACCGCGCTCCAAGGCAACCCTCGTGATCCCGGATCGTGCCGACTCCGCAGGCCAGCACATGCGAGACGCCGGCGCCAAGCCCTGCGATACCAACCACGTTGAGCGTGCCGCTCTCGAGCTGATCCGGCAGGAAGTCTGGCTGCAGCTCCAGCTCGGAGTTGCTGCCGGTGCCACCTCGCACCAGAGGTTCCAGCTCGAGCCCTTCCCGCAGCCACAGCCCACCGGTGCCGGTCGGCCCGAACAGCGCCTTGTGCCCCGTGAAAGCCAGCATGTCGACCCCGAGCGCCTGAACGTCGACCGGCCAGGCGCCCGCCGTCTGCGCCGCGTCGAGCAGCACCGGAATCCCCTGGGCATGAGCGAGGCATGCCACTTCGGCGACCGGCAATACGTTTCCGATCACGTTGGAGGCGTGGGTTAGCACCAGGAGACGGGCCGGTCGCTCGAGCGCCAGCGCCAAGCTCTCGAGATCCAGGGCGCCGTCGGGCGAGCCTGGAACCACGCTGATCTCTGCGCCCTTCTGCTCCAGATGCCGCAGCGGCCGCATCACTGAGTTGTGCTCGATGGCGGTGGTGATAACACGATCGCCCTGCCCGACCAAGCCGTAAAGCGCTTGGTTCAAGGCCTCCGTGACGTTTTTTGTCAGGACAATCCGCGAGGGATCGTCGATGTTGAACAGCTCACCCAGCGCGACGCGTGTCTCGGCGACCACACGAGCCGCGGCGACCGCCATGCGGTGCCCTGAGCGGCCGGGGCTGCCCCCGATTCGCTCGAGGCAGTCGAGCATTGCCGCTCCAACCGCCTCCGGTTTCGGCCACGAGGTCGCCGCGTTGTCCAGGTAGATGACCGGTGATCCGGTCGCTGCGGCGCTCAACCGGTCAGCAGACGTGAGGCCAGCCGCACCAACACCAAGCCGTAGATCAGGATGCCGCCGTAGAACCCGGCCAGGTAGAGGGCGGCGTTGCCGTCGCCCTGGGCAGCCAGCACGTGCTGGCGGAAAGGGCAGCCATTGGCGAAGACCGAGAAGAGCCCGACCGCGAAGCCCGCCACCACCGCGATGGCCAGCATCCAACCCTGGGCGAGGAGCCCGACCGTCCAGCCGGCGGCCGCCACCGACAGACCACCGCGCGACCAGCCGTCGCCCAGCAGTCCCATCAGTCCGGCCACTGCGAAGGCGGTCCACGCGGTCACGAAGAACGCCAGCAGCCCCTTCAGCAGCTCGCCATCGCGCACGAGCATGAAGTCCCGGACACCCCCGATGAAGCACATGCGAGAACGCTGGCCGACGTAACCGATGAGAAGGCCGAGGACCAGGGTGGCGATTGCGGGCTCGGCGGTCATGCCGCCCGCCTTCGCAGCACCGCGGTGCCCGCCACCACGCCCAGGACAAGCGCGGGTACGGCCGCCACGGCCGCCGGGTCACCGTAGGCCAGACGCAGCCAGAGACGAGTTGGACAACCCGCCACAATGAGGGCGAACACTGCGATCAGCGCCCCGAGGAGCAGGGAAGCCAGTGGACTGCCCATCACCCTGCGCCACCTGAGCTCGCCGTTGCGCGCTGCAGCAGCGCCTGCGCCGAGGAAAACGCCCACGGTCGTGAGCAGAGGGGCGGCAGAGGCGTCGGGCGAGATCGCCAGATGCGTTCCGACGAGGTGATTGGTAAACCAGCCGACCAGGTCCTGACCGTGACAGGCCATGCAGACGCCGTAAGCGGACGGTTGCCGGACACCGAAGAACGCCTCGACGGCGACAGCTCCCAAGCCGGCGACGACGCCATAGTGCACTGCGTTGGGCCGGAAGCGCCCGGTCAATCTCCAAGCGCTCCTGAACGCGGCAGGAACCACGTCTCGAAATGCGCCGCTGACGTTGCGGCGCGGCCGGGCAGCAGCACCTTCCAGCGGCCGCCCACCTCGGCCAGCACGTCCGTCCGGAAGAAAGTACCAATAGCGCAGTTGCCCACGAGCTGGCCGCTGACGCGCGCCAGCATCAGACGGCTCTGGCCGGGGAGCCAGCGCAGCGCCGCCAACTCCGGAACCTCCTTTGTCGCGACTGATGCCGGGCTGAACGGTCGCTCCCAGTCGACCTTCAGCGCGGCGATGCCGACGGGCAGACCGTCAGGGCCGATCTCCTGCCGGAGACTGGCCACGAAGTCCTGCCGCGAGGTGAGCCCACCCGCCTCGGAGCCCGTCTGGCGGAGCTCGACGCTCAGGTCGTACGCCCGGTCGAATTGACCTTGGATGACCGACCGGTAGAACGTGACGGTCGCGCGGGCAACGGGGTCGGTCGGGGTCGTGAGCTTCGGCGCATCCAGGTAGGTGACCGTTTGGCTGCCAACCCCGCCAGCGGCCCCCGCCGGAGAGGCGAGGTGGGGTACGACTCGGAGGGCTCCCCCCAACGTCAGGCCGGCGACCACCACGATGGCAATCAGCGGGGCCCGGAGCCGGTTCACGCCTGCGCGGCCGCCCGGATCCGGCGGCTCTCCAGCTTGCGCAGCAGCATGTCCAGAAGCATGGCGATGAAGATCACGGCGCCCTTGGTGACGTCCTGCCAGAACGTCTGTACGTTCAGGATCGTCAGGCCGTTGGAGATGACGCCGATGATGAGGACGCCGATCAGCGTGCCGCGGATGTTGCCTATGCCGCCGAAGAGGCTGGTACCGCCTATCACCACGGCTGCGATCACGTCCAGCTCAAGGCTGAGGCCAGCCTGAGGGTCGCCGGAAAACAACCTTGATGCGGTGATGATGCCGCCGATGCCCGCGGCCAGCCCGGTCAGGATGTAGACAGTCGTCTTGACCCGGGCGATCGGGATCCCAGAGATCCGCGCCGCCTGCTCGTTGCCGCCAATCGCGTAGACGTAACGGCCGAACCGCGTCCTGGACAGCACGACGTAGGCCACCAGGAGCACTGCCAACGCAATGATCACGGGCACCGGAACGGGACCGAGGTAGCCGTTGCCAATCACGCTGAACGAGGGATCGGCGACTGTGATCACGGTCCCGCCTGTGTAAACCTCGGCAATGCCGCGGGCGGAGGCGAACATCGCGAGGGTGACGATGAACGGCTGGAGCCCGAGCCGGGCGACGGACAGCCCGTTGAATGCGCCGAAGAGGCCGAGCACTACGAGCGTCAGAAGGATGGCCAGCGGCAAGGGGAGGTGCTGGCGGGTCATGAGTCCTGCCACGACCACGCCGCCGACCGCAACCAGGGATCCGACTGACAGGTCGATTCCAGCGGTGATGATGACGAAGGTCATCCCGGCGGCCACTATCGCCTCCGTCGCGACCTGGCGAGACACCGTGACCACGTTGCTGAACGTGCGGAAGCCGGGGGCCAGCCAGGCGAAGAGCAGGCAGAGCAGCACCAGCGCGAGGAGAGCGCCGAAGTCCTGGATGCGAACGGCGCCCCAGCCTCGGGTTAGCGCCGCCCCGGCACGACCGAGACCTCCCTGGGGCGGCCTGTGGAGTACCGCTTGGGCTTCCGCCGGGCGTCTCGAATCAGCCATTGGAGCCTCCGAATTCCTTGTTCTTAGCCAGCTCGCTGCCGGCCGCCGTCGTGGCAGTTGCTGCGTACGTCATGATCTCCTCCTGCGTCACGTCGCTACCAGACAGCTGAGCAGTGATCCGGCCTTCCCGCATCACCACTATCCGGTCCGCGGTCGCCAGCAACTCCGGCAGCTCCGACGACACCATCAACACCCCCTTCCCATCCGCGGCTAGGCGCCTGATCAGACGCCGGATCTCCGCTTTCGCGCCCACGTCCACGCCGCGCGTCGGCTCGTCGAGGATCAACACCTCAGGCTCGGTCAGCAGCCAGCGGCCAATGATCGCCTTCTGCTGGTTGCCCCCTGATAGGTTCGCCATCATTTGTTCCGGGTTGTGGGGACGGACATCAAGGTCGCGCATCAGTCGCTGGACCGCGCGGCCCTCGACTCCTCGCCGAACGAACCCGAACCTGCTCAGTCGGGGCAGGTTCGCCGACGATGCGTTCTGGCGAACCACCCAGTTGGGGAAAAGCCCGTCTGCCTTCCGGTCTTCGGTCACCATGGCCATGCCATGTCTGATGGCGTCCGCTGCACCGCGAAGGTAAACCCGCGCTCCATCGCGCAAAACCTGCCCCGCCTCGATCGGGTCCAGGCCGAAGATCGCCCGCATCACCTCCGTCCGGCCCGCGCCGACCAGACCTGCGAAACCCAGCACTTCGCCGGCTTCGAGGCTGAAGTCGATTTCGTGGAAATAGCCGCTGCGCATCAGCCCGCGGACTTCAAGGAGCGGTGCCTGGCGTGGTCTTCGCGGCGCCGGGCGGGGCCGCTTCTCGTACTCGCCGCTCAGCGAGCGGCCTACCATCATCTCGACCAACCGATCCTCTGTCATCTCTGAGACTGCCGCCGTCCCCACTACCTGCCCGTCGCGCATGACAGTGACCCGATCGGCGATCTGGAAGATCTCCTCCAGCCGGTGCGAGATGTACACGACCGACGTGCCACGCTGGCGCAGAAGGTTGAGCACGCGGAACAGGTTGGTTGTCTCCCGCTCGCTCAACGTCGCCGTGGGCTCATCCATGATGATCACACCGGTGTCCAGCGAGAGCGCACGAGCGATCTCGACCATCTGTTGCTGCGCCACCGAGAGCAGGCGCACAGGGGTGGCAGGATCGACAGTCAATCCCACTAGTTCGAGGTATTCGCGGGCACGGCGGCGCACCTCACGCTCGTCGACGAAGCCGGGCCAGTAGGCTCGCTCGTGCCCCAAGAAGATGTTGGCGCCGACGCTCAGGTTCGAACAGAGCATCAGCTCCTGATAGATCGTGGAGATCCCTGCTTCGATGGCATCGATCGGACTATGGAACACGGCGGGCCGGCCGCCGACGAGGATCTCACCCTCGTCGGCGCCGTAAACGCCGGCAAGTATCTTCATGAGGGTCGACTTGCCAGCTCCGTTCTCCCCCACCAGGGCATGGATCTCGCCCTGGCGGACCTGGAGGGTGACATCCTTGGCCGCCTGCACGCCAGGAAACCGCTTGGAGATGCCGCGCATGTCAACAGCTTCCGGGGCGATCACCCTTTTAAGGCTCCAGCCTGACTATTGGTGGTTGGTCGAGAATGCACAGGGTTCAGGTGCCGTTTCGGGCGTCCCCTTCCACTTGAGCCAGTTGTCGACGTTGTCCTTGGTCACAAGAGCCGGCTTCATGAAGTAGAAACCCTTCGAGTTGTAGGACTCAACGGTCTTCTCCTTCTTCGCGAGCTGTGACGCAATGTCCATCATCCGCCGCGAGTAGCAGTCGGGACGCTGCGCCACGTCGGCGCGGAACATGCCGCCCTTTTGGATCTCCTGGAAGGCCTCCTGGGTACCGTCTATGCCTACCACCAGCGTGCTCGCCGGGGCCTTGTTCTTGCCCTGGAGGGCGCTCAGGGCACCCAGTGCGGAGTCATCGTTGCAGCCGAACACGACGTTGATGTCAGGGTGGCCCTGGAGCATGTTCTCAGTCGCGGGGAGCGCCGACGCCCGCTGGCCTTTGCCGTCCGCGCTGGCCACTATAGGTGCGGTCGGGAGCGTGTCCAGCGATTGGTGGAAGCCTTTGTTCCGATTCTGGCAGTCAGTGAAGGTTGGCAGGGTGAGCTCCGCGACAGTTGCCTTGCCGCCAAGGTTGGTCTTGATCCAATTGACCGTGAAATCCCCATCGAGCTTGCCCGCCAGCACGCTGTCGGTGCCCGTGAACGGCACCATGCCGGGCGTGATCGTCTCCGGTGAGCCGTCGTTCACCACGGGGACGTTCTTGGCCTTCGCGACTTGTAGAACCGAGCTCCAGCTGCCGGGATCGGCCGGAGCGTTGATCAGCACGGTGGCACCGCCGGAAAGCAGGTCCTCAGCGCACCGTACGTCCTGGCTCGGATTCAGATTGTTGATGCAGAAAGCGACATCGACGCCGTTCTTGGCAGCCTGGGTCTTGTAGCCCTCGTTGAGAATCTGCTGGTAACCGTGAGTCAGCGTGATCTGAATCACCCCGATCTTCGGCTTGCTGGCTGATTGTTGGCCGCCACCGCTCCCCCCGCATGCGGCAGTAAGCACCGTCAGCAGACCCAGAACTCCGGCCATCCGTGGCCACCAAGCTTGCCTGGCTCTTAAGATCACTCTTCCATCTCCTCTCACTCGTCTGTGGTTAGTCCACCGGTCAGCCGGCCAGCCGTCGCCGACCACCGGTCGCAAATCGTGGTGGCTCAGATGGGCGTACGCATTTGCCAGCCTCCTCGGAATCCCCGCCAGCCATCAGTTCCGGCTGCTGTGGTTACGCCGATCGCCGGTTCGGCGGAGCCCGCCTCATCGTCCAAGAAGTAGCCTGGGTACTGTTCCCGCAGGGCCGGCAGCAACTCGAGGACTGCACGAAGGTGGCGCGTCAGAATCCGGTCGGCCTCCTGTAGATCAGGCAGTGAGAGCGCCGCCACCAGAGTCTCGTGCTCCGCGATCAGCCGCTTCAGCACAGTGGGCATCATCAGGCTCAGGCGCCGGACCCGGTTCAAATGTGCCCAAGCCCGCCGGGCGGCCGGCCAAGCTCCGGAGTAACCGCTGATACCGACCAGCATTCGATGAAACGACTCGTCGAGCGCGAAGAAACCCTCGTAATCAGCGGCCGGCTCGGTGTCGCGTTGTCGGGCGACGTACGAGCGCAGGGCGTCCAGCTCGTCGGGCCTGAGCCGGTCGCCCCTGATACTCAATGCTGCCCGTTCGACAGCCTCCCTGACGAACTGCTGGTCGCGAATCTGCTGGACATTTATAAGCGAGACGAACGTGCCTAGCTGTGGCACCACCTCGACCAGACCCTCATCGGCGAGGCGAATCAGTGCCTCCCGAACTGGAGTCCGGCTTACCCCCAACTCGGCGCCGAGCTCATTTTCGGATAGCTGACGGCCAGGCTTGTAGTCCAGCGCGACGATTCGTTCGCGGATCACCGCATAGCCCTGGGCACGCACCGACTGCCCGCTCCCTCTCCTCATATTCCGTTCTTGCATGCTAGCATTCCAACCGGCCAGAGGCAATAGTCGTGCTCCTGGCCCGTTCCGGGAGATGGAACATAGCGAGGTGAGAATGAGCGGTGAGAACCGCCTGAATGTGCTGGCTTTTGATCATCACTACGAACTGTTCGAGCTGGTGGGAACTGAGCGCGGCCTTGTGCAGGCGGCCAAGCGACTGATCTTCGACGGCCTGCTGCTCGCGCTTGACTCTGGCGTCCAGCCGGCCGGCGCCGGCATACTCGTTGACGAGGAGTACGGCGGCGACATCGCCCGGGAGGCCGCCAGCCGCGGATTCTCGGTCGCCATGCCGGTTGAGCGCTTCGGTCCCGGTGAGTTCGAGTTTCGCTTCGAGGACTTCGCCGCCCACCTCCAGGAATTCGCCCCGACCTATGCCAAGGCCTTGGTCCGCCACAACCCCCGCGACGACGAGAGTCGGAATCGGCGCCAGGCTGGGCGGGTCCTCGTCCTCGACCAATGGTGCAAGCGGAACGGCCAGAAGTACATGCTCGAGTACCTGGTCGAACCCCTTTCGGACCAGCTCGCCGCTTGCGGTGGCGACCGACGTCGCTTCCAGCGCGAGATTCGCCCCGCCCTGATGCTCGAGGCTCTCCAGGAACTAAGGGCCGCCGGCCTCGAACCGGATGTCTGGAAGGTCGAGGGCATGGACAGCCCCCAAGACTGTGAGCGACTCGGCAGGGTGGCGACCGCGGAGGGCCGGGATCACGCGTGCTGCGTGATGCTTGGCCAGGGGGCTGATATGACCACTGTGCTGCGCTGGCTGGAAGCGGCGTCAGGAGCGCCCGGCTATGCGGGTTTCGCGGTGGGCCGAACGGCCTGGGCTGACGCGGTGCGGAGGTGGGCCGCAGGTGAGGACCGCCGCGAGGACGCCGTGCGGACGGTTGCCGAGCGCTACCGCTCGATGGTCGAGACGTTCACTCAGGGACGCCTTGGTTACTTCCCCCGGGAAACGTGAACACGAGATCGGCTCGCGCTCGGGAGTGTGGCGGGCACTCAAAAGCAGATGGTGCGGCGGTCGGCTCGGCTTCAGTCGCAAGGATCTGCAGTACCGTGTCGGCCGCAGCCTGCTCACAGGAAGGCAGGACCGCTGATCGGTGCAGCCGGGCGGGGTCGGGGCGACAAGCTGAACACGTGGGGCCGGATCGTTCGGCCGTTGCTACAAATTGCTACATATTTGCTACACGGTCAGCCTGCCGAGGAGCGGCGCAGACCAGATTCGTATTCAAAATTGGTGCGCCCGGAGGGAATCGAACCCCCTGCCTTGCGGTCCGGAGCCGCACGCTCTGTCCGATGAGCTACGGGCGCGACGCGAAGCCAGTCTAACCTTGCCCAGTCATGCCACCCAGACCGACGAGCCTTCGGCCGGGACGCATCCTTGTCCTCGTCTGCGTCACCCTGACGATGCTCTCAGCCATGGCCTGCGGTCCCCTGGCCTTCACCCAAGTCGATCCGGCCCAGGTGGGCCTGCAGGCCCGAGACGTTTCGGCTGAGTTCAAGCCCTGCGACCCGCCCCGCGACATAGAGACCTACCTCAAGCGTCTCCCGGCCACCTCACAGTGGCGGGCGCTGCTGTCCAGCGGTTGGAAGCAGCTGCAAGGGGAGGGGGCCAACGCGTCTGCCGTGACCGAGTTTGCCACGGGCAGCGATTCATGCACAGCTGAGCCGGGCTCAGGCCCGAGCCGGAGTGTCATATCCGTCGTGGCTCGCTTCTCGGACGACGGAGCCGCTCAGCGAGCCTTCCAGGCCGGCCTCTTCGGCTTCCCGACGCCCGCCGAGGACCAGCTGGAGCCAGGCCTTCGGCAGGGAGTCGGGACTCAGCTCGGCGCGCACTCCTGGCTGCGCCAGCGGACAGTTGACAACCGTAATCTTTCAGTGGCCTTCTGGCAGTCTCACCAATTTTGTATCTTCGTACTCGCCTCGGCACTCGACTCGGTCGAGCTGCAGCGGGCTTTGGTGGCCATTGACGGGCGGGCGGGCTGAACCGAAGCGTCAGTACACTTGGGGGCTGCGCGTGCGCCTGTAGCTCACCGGATAGAGCGCTTGCCTGCGGAGCAAGAGGCAGCAGGTTCGATTCCTGCCAGGCGCACCAACCTGCTCACCGTCCAGATCACCAAGACAGTGCGCCTGCCGCGTCTGGAGCCTGCGAACTCCATCGGCCGCACGTGTGGCTCGGCCAGCGCTCGCTCGCGAGCTCCCGGCGCCCACCCGAACCATCAATCCACTACCAGTCACGCCGCAGCTCATGCTGCCATCCCCCAGAAAAGGAGAGCCGCCGACCGGCAATGTCTTCCCGGTTCGCGAGAATTCGCTGAACTCGCTCGGCTCTATCCCTATCTTAAGTCATCTAAGTGGGCCCACACCTTCTTCCAATTAATCACTCGCTACCGCAATTTGCGCAAGATCGATCAGAGGCGGGTGCATTTCCGGGTTCCGAACACCCACAATCGCAACAGCCATTCTCGGACGCCACCGCCTTAGCCGGAAAACCACTACGCCTGGGCGAAACGGCTGACGTAGCCTCGCCAGTCCCTACCCACCGGGACGAATGTACTAATGCAATTCTTGCCCATCTGCAGTATCGTCGTCCCCAAACCTAAGACCACCACTTCAGCTCACCCGAGCCCGGCTGTCGGCGCTGGCCGGGAAGAGGAGGACTGCGAAGTTGTTTGACAAGAACAATTCGAAACTGCGCTCTCTCGTTAGGCGATCCACGTCGGCCACGCTCGTGTGCGTGGCCGCTCTCCTCTGCACGCCCGTCCTTTCCGCCGCCGCGGCTCCGGCCCTGAATGTGTCTATCGCTATGCCACCCCCGCCGGCGGTGAAGGTGCAGATCCCAGTTCCTACGCCGGCTGCGCCAGCCGTGAACGTGCAGCTGCCGGCTGCTCCAGCGGTGAGGGTGAAGGCCCCGGTGCCCGTCCCGACTGCGCCGGCCGTGAAAGTCCAAGTGCCAGCCCCAACCGCGCCGGCCGTGAAAGTCCAAGTGCCAGCCCCAACCGCGCCGCCAGTGAAAGTGCAGCCGCCCCTGCCAGCTGCGCCGACTGTAAACGTCGGGGTGTCCCTACCCTCCGGACCCCCTGCGCAGGTGAATGTTGGCCCAGCGGGGCCGTCTGTTTCAGTTCCGGCTGCGAATGTTCCTGGCCCCGCTTCGCCGTCCGAGCAGTCCGGTGCGCCGACTGACCCCGGTGGAAGCGCCAGCCCGACGGACCAGGCCACGGCAGCGGCCGCCTCCCCTGTCGAGCCTGCCGGAGCGGCCGGCCCGACCGCCAGTGATTCGTCCGGCGCGGCAGCTGCCGATCCACCATCGAGCGCCTGGTTCAATCCGGGCAGCGGAAGCCAGACACGCGCTCTTGCCTCCGGAAACGCTGCCACGGCCAACTCGCTTCAGTCCAACAGCATCTACTCCTGCATCTCTCTGGGGGCCCGGATCCAGGCCTGCGAGTCGTCCGGAGGGCCAATGGTCTGCATTGAGGGTGGCGCTGGGCCGATTGACTGCCAATCCTCCATGCCGGCGGCCACGGGGTCCGCATTCGTGCTGCCGATGGCTCTCGGTGGCCTGCTGAGTGTGGTGGGCTTCCTGCTCAGCCGACCGCAGACTAACTCGAATCGCCGCCGTCGTGCAGGCTGGCTGAGTCAAGTCACCCCTGCGCTTGGTCTGCCCCTTCGGCACGTGCGCAGACTGCCTCCCTCTGAGGGTTGAGGAGAAGGTTCGGACCGCCGACGACCGGGTGGCCGACTGGCGCCTCGCTGCTACCCCCGCACTGGGCCCTTTTGCCCGACCTGGAAACCATCCGGCCGCGGGCAGGTTACCCGGGCGGCAGCACGCGCGTGCTGGCAGCGAAGCCCACCACGAGTGTCAGCAGATAGGCAACCCCACCCGCCGCGTGCCGGCTCACCGCGCAGCCGCCCCGGCCGCCGGTTGTCAGCCAAGCAGCCAGGGGAGCCAGCACGGGCATGAGCCAGATCGGGTAGACGGCGACGCCGACCACAATGACCGCCAGCTCACGCTGAACCAGGCTGATCGCCACAAGGTCGAGCGCCGACCAGAGTAGTCCGAGCGCACCGACCGTGACGGCGACGGCGATCCAGGAGCGGCCATGTGCCTGGAGCACCAAGGCCGTCCAGCCGGCGCCCAGAGCAGCAGGAGCCAGGCCGGTCGGCACGATTAGGGCACCGTTTCCCCGCAGCGACCATCCGGGTCCTCGGGGCCTGCGATCGCGAGCAGCACTGTCAACAGCTCCAGAACGACTCCGACAGCCAGGCCGGCGACCGACGCCCAGGCCAACAAGCGGGCTGCCGGCCGCGTTCTGGCGCGGCTCATGCTGACAAGCTAGCGCCGCACAGAGGCGTTGCACCAATGTCTCCGCTCCTGCGGATGATCAGCGAGAGCCGCCGCCGCCTACACCTGAGGCTCGCGGTGCACATAGTGCAGTCCTCACCTGTACTGGCTCGGCCGCTCTCTCTCGACCTGGTGAGTCATCGCCATCCCTGAGATGGCAGACCCACTCAGCGGACAGCAGCACCCGGCCTGGTGGCCAAAGCCCGGAACAGAACCTCCCCGGCCGCCGTACAGGACTGCATGGAGCCCATGTCCGGTGAGAGTGGCACGCTCGTCGTTTACACGACTACCCACTGCTCGGACTGCCGCCTGGCCAAGGCCGTGCTGGCCGAGACAGGAACGCCCTATCGCCACGTCAACCTGGACGAGTCCCCCGAGGCCGCCGCGACAGTCATGGCCCTGAACGGCGGCTACCGCAGCGTGCCCACCCTGGTCTTCCCGGATGGCAGGGTGCTGGTCGAGCCGTCACGTCGCGAGCTGCTGGAAGCTCTGAAAACCATGCAACGCGGCGCCTGACGTCCAACAGAGCCTGGGCCGTCGCTTAGGCAGCCTGGACGCCGCGGTGAAACAATGGGAGCGATGCAGCCCCATCGTCATGGCGAGAGAAGGACGTGAGCGCCCCAACGCGCCCGCTGGACCCCACTTCCTACCGCTCCGCTCTGGGCCGCTTCGCCAGCGGCGTAACGGTGGTCACCTACCGCGGTCCGGACGGGCCTCGCGGCCTGACAGTCAACGCCTTCTGCTCGGTGTCGCTTGACCCCCCACTGATCCTTGTCTCGATCGCGCGTTGGTCTCGGAGCCATGACCTGGTGGTTGATCAGCCGTTCACCGTCAATGTTCTGAAGCCCGAGCAGGAAGCGCTGGCCAAGCACTTCGCAGGCATCGCCGACCAGGTCCAGATTCCGTGGTACGAGGGCCACGCCAGCCCGCGCCTCTACGGTGCCCTGGTCCAGCTCGAGTGCAGTCCCTGGCGCACCTACGACGGGGGGGACCACTCCATCTTGGTGGGTCAGGTGATCGACCTGCAGGTGAGCGAGGGTGACGCGCTCGGCTTCTTCGCCAGTCGCTTCATCCCGATTGCCCGGCCCATTCCCTCGCAGCCGACGCTGCCCTTCGACCCGTTCGAGCTTCCCTACGACGCTTGATGAGCAATCGCAATCCAACCCCAGGAGGTTGAGCGTATGTCAGCGAGAACCGGCGCCCAGTACCTAGAGGCACTCAATGAGTCGCGCCGCGATATCCGCGTACACGGTGAAACAGTGCGTTCCGACATCGGCAGCCACCCCGCCTTCAAGGGCGTCGCGCAGGCCTATGCCGCGCTCTACGACTTGCAGCACGACGAGCGGGTGAAGGATGTTCTCACCTATCCCTCGCCGACCACCGGCGAGCCCGTCGGCACCTCCTTCCTGCAGCCGCGGACGAAGGCGGATCTCGCCCAGCGCTCCGAGATGATGAAGCTCTGGTCCGATCGCAGCCTGGGCCTGCTGGGCCGCACCGGCGACTACCTCAACAGCTCGGTCATGGCCATGGCCGCCGCCCAGGACTGGTTCGCCCAGGTCGACAGCGGCTTCGGCAAGAACATGCGCAGCTACTACGAACACGTGCGCGACAACGACCTGCTGATGACTCACACGCTGATCAACCCGCAGGCCAATCGCTCGCAGTCGGCAGCGGAGCAGCGCGACCCCTACCAGGCGGCTCAGATACTGAAGGAGACCGACAGCGGCATAGTGATCCGGGGCGCCCGCATGCTCGCCACCATCGGCCCCATCGCTGATGAGATTGTGGTCTTCCCCTCCACCGTGCTCCAAGCCCGGCCGGAGGATGAGCCCTACTCCTTCGCCTTTGCCGTGTCCTGTGACACGCCGGGTCTGCGTTTTCTCTGTCGCGAGTCGCTGGACTACGGCCGCAGCCACTTCGACCACCCGCTGGGCTCGCGCTTCGACGAGATGGACGCCGTCGCGATCTTCGACGACGTGCAGGTTCCCTACGAGCGCTGCTTCATGATCCGCCATCCCGAGGTGCTGACCAGGGGCAAGATGTACAGCGAGACGGGTGCCCTGGCCCACATGACCCACCAGGTGGTGTTGAAGGACCTGGCCAAGACCGAGTTCATGCTCGGCCTGACATCCCTCATCTGCGATGCCATCCAGATCGAGAGCTTCCAGCATGTGCAGGAGAAGATCGCCGAGGTGATCAACACCCGCGAGCTGCTCCGGGCAGTGCTCCGGGCGGCTGAGGCGGACGCAGAAGTGAACCAGTGGGGCCTGATGACGCCCGCCTGGGCACCGCTCAACACCGCTCGCAACTGGTTCCCGCGCACCTACCCGCGGCTGCGGGAGATCGTCTGGCAGCTTGCCGCCAGCGGCCTCTTCGGCCTCCCCACCGAGGCCGATACAAAAGGCGAGACCGGGGTGGACGTCGATCGCTTCCTCCAGGCCGCGAGCTTGAACGGCATCGACCGCGTGAAGCTGTTCCGCCTCGCCTGGGATGCGTCAGCGAGCTCCTTTGCCAGCCGGCAGGAGATCTACGAGTTCTTTTTCTTTGGCGATCCTGTGCGGATGGCCCAGGCGCTGGTCGGCAGCTATGATCGCAGCGAGGTCAAGGAGCGCGTCAACGCCTTCCTCAACACCGACGGGCCCCTGGCGCCACTGGCCGGCTCGGAGCTGCTGGCGGCGCCGGCCGCCAGGCAAGGCGGATGACGGAGTTGCGGGGATCGATAGTCCCCCTGGTCACTCCCTTCAAGGCCGGCGGCGAGCTCGACCTGGAGGCGATGGGCCGGCTGGTCGACTGGCAGATCGCCTCCGGCAGTCACGGTCTTTCAGTCACCGGCACCACCGGCGAGCCCAGCGCCCTGACCCTGGACGAGCGGGAGGACGTGATGCGCTACGTGGCCGAGCGCATCGCCGGGCGGGTGCCGTTCGTTCCCGGCACCGGCACTAACAACCTGGCCGAGACCCTGCGCCTCACGCGCTTTGCGCAGGACCTGGGGGCCAGCGCCGCGCTGCTGATCGTGCCCTACTACAACCGACCCTCGCAGGAGGGCCTGTACCGCTACTTCACGGCCATCGCCGAGTCAGTCGAAATCCCGCTCCTGGTCTACAACATCCCGGGCCGCACGGCCATCAACATCGCACCCGCCACGCTGGCCCGCCTCCGCCGCGATCAGCCCCAGATCATCGGGGTGAAAGAGTCGAACAAGGACTTCGAGCACGTCTGCCGGGTGTTGCACGAGTGCGGTCGCGACTTCCTCGTCTTTTCAGGCATCGAGCTGCTCTGCTACCCGATGCTGGCGATCGGCGGCGCCGGCCACGTCAGCGCCACCGGCAATCTGCTGCCCAAGGAGGTCGCCGCCATCTACGATCTGGTCCAGGCCGGCAAGCCCGCCGAGGCGCTGGATCTGCACTACCGGCTCTTGCCGCTCAATGACGCCCTCTTCTGGGAGACGAATCCCGGCCCGCTCAAGTGGGTGATGAGCGAGTTGGGCCTGATCGAGCCGGTCTACCGCCTCCCGCTCTGCGAACCCAGCGCTGAGAACCAGCGCCGGCTCCGAGAGGTGATGGCGCAGTACGACTTCGCCGTGCCGGTGGGTGCTAGGCGGTGAAGCGGGCCCGCGTGCTCAGGGATGGCCGGGCAGAGCCGGCCGAGCTGATCACGCCGGGTCTGCTGCGCACTGCTGACGGGGCTGAGCACGAGGAGGCAGACCTCCAGTTCCTGCTGCCCGTCGAGCCGACCAAGGTCATCGCCCTGGCTCTGAACTATGCGGACCACGCGGCGGAGCTGGAGCTGAAGGAACCTCAGGAGCCGGCGCTCTTCTTCAAGTCGCCCAACACCTGGGTGCCGCACCGCGCGCCAGTCATCTATCCCGAGGGCGGCAAGTTCGTTCATTACGAGGTGGAGCTGGCAGTCGCGATCGGCCGGCGCGCCCGGCGTGTCAAACCGGAGCAAGCGCTGAACTACATCGGCGGTTACACGATCGCCAACGATCTCGTCATCCGCGACTTCGTGACCAACCTTTTTCGGCCCCCCCTGCGAGGCAAGTGCTGGGACACCTTCTGCCCGATCGGTCCCTATCTGGTCCAAGACGAGGTGGAGGATCCCCACGACCTGACGCTCAAGGCCTTCGTCAACGACGAGCTGCGCCAGGAGGGCAGCACGCGGGACCTTATGCGCAAGATCCCGGAGATTATCGAATACGTCACGCACTTCATGACCCTGGAGCCGGGCGATCTCATCCTGACCGGCACGCCCAAGGGCATCTCGCACGTTCATCCCGGCGATCGCATGCGGCTGGAGGTGGAAGGGCTCGGCGTTCTCGAAAACCACATAGTCAGTGAGCAGGAGGCTTTTGGCTGATGGGCCAAATGGCAACCGGGTCAGAGCGGCCTCACGTGAAGGCAAGCGTCCGACCTGTCGAGCACTTCATCGACGGCAGGTTCCAGCCCAGCCAGGCCGGTGGCACCTTCGAGACCATCGACCCCGCCACCAACGAGGTGATCACGACTGTCGCCGAAGGACTTGAGGCGGACATCGACCTTGCAGTCAGAGCTGCCCGCAACGCATTCGAGGAAGGCCCCTGGCCCCGCCTGCGTGCCGCCGAGCGGGCTCGCTATCTGCGACGGATTGCCGAGCTGATCGAGGCGGCAGACACCGAGATCGCCGAGGTGGAGACGCTGGACACCGGGCTTCCCATCACCCAGGCCAAGGGCCAGGCCAAGCGGGCGGCGCAGAACTTCCACTTCTTCGCCGCCCAGATCGAGACCCTGGGCACGGCCTCCTACCAGACAGGGGATTTTCTCAACTACACGCTTCTGAAACCGGTCGGCGTGGCCGGTTTGATCACACCCTGGAACACCCCTTTCATGCTGGAGACCTGGAAGGTGGCGCCGTGCCTGGCCGCCGGCGACACCTGCGTGTTGAAGCCTGCCGAGTGGTCGCCGCTGAGCGCTTCGCGGTTGGCTGCCATCATCGCCGAGTCGGGCCTCCCTGAGGGCGTCTGCAATGTGGTTCACGGCTTCGGTGAGACGTGCGGCGCACCGCTGGTCGAGCACCCAGGCGTACAGCTCATCTCCTTCACCGGCGAGACCACCACCGGCAGCGCGATCATCGCCAACGGAGCGAAGACCTTGAAGCGCTGCTCGATGGAGCTGGGCGGCAAGTCTCCGGTGGTCGTCTTCGCCGACGCGGACCTGGAGCGGGCTGTGGACGCGGCAGTCTTCGGCGTCTTCTCCCTCAACGGCGAGCGCTGCACTGCCGGAACCCGGCTGCTCATCGAGGAGCCGATCTACGACGAGTTCGTGGAGCGCACAGCAGAGCGCGCGAGCCAGGTGCGGCTGGGTGATCCCTTCGACCCCGCCACGGAGCTGGGACCGCTGATCCACCGCGAACATTACGAGCGCGTGAAGAGCTACGTCGAGATCGGCCGCCAGGAGGGCCGGCTGCTCGCCGGCGGTGAGCGACCCCAGCACCTGGCCCAGGGCAACTACCTGCCCGCCACTCTCATCGCCGACGTCAAGCCGAAGGCGCGCGTCTTCCAGGAGGAGATCTTCGGCCCGGTGGTGGTGGCGACGCCCTTCAACGGCGAGGCGGAGGCGGTCAGGCTTGCCAACGACGTCCGCTACGGTCTGGCCGCCTACGTCTGGACTCGCGACCTGCAGCGGGGTCAGCGGGTGGCGCAGGCGATCGACTCAGGACTCGTCTGGCTGAACTCGCAGAACGTGCGCGACCTGCGCACTCCGTTCGGAGGCAGCAAGTGGAGCGGCATCGGGCGCGAGGGCGGCCACTACAGCTTCGAGTTCTACTGCGAGCTGCAGACCGTGCATGTGGCGCTTGGTGAGCACCCCATCCCCCGCTTTGGCACCGGCGGCTGATGGCCCAGCCAGGCGATCCCCAGGACTGGCTAGGCGCCCGCCGGGCGGCTCCCTTCGACATCGTGCGCGCCGCGCACGCCGAACTGCTGGTCACTGACCTCAGGCACTCGCGCGAGTTCTACGTCAACCTCCTGGGCTTCGTGGTGACCGAAGAGGATGACTCAGCCATCTACCTTCGCGGCTATGAGGACAGGCACCATCATTGCCTGGTGCTCCGCTCGGGACGCGTGGCGGCAGCCGGTCATCTCTCCTTCCTGGTTGCCTCTGAGGCCGAGCTGGAGCGCGCAGCCGACCACTACCGGGCGGCCGGCTGCTTCACGCGCTGGCTGGACGCGGGCGAGGAACGAGGTCAAGGTCGGGCGTTGCGCGTCCAGGATCGACTCGGCTGTCCGCTCGAGTTCTTCAGCCGGATGGAGAAGGTGCCCTGCCTGCTGCAGCGCTATCACCTTCAGCAGGGGGCGCGCATGCAGCGATTGGACCACTTCAACCTGCATGTGCCTGACGTGCAGCGGGCTTTCGACCTCTATCACGAACTCGGTTTCGGCTGCTCCGAGTACATCGGCGGCGATAGTGGCGACAGCACCATCTACGCGGCCTGGATGTTCCGCAAGCCGCATGTCCACGATGTGGCGCTCACAGCCGGCCGCGGTCCTCGGCTGCACCACCTGGGCTTCTGGGCGGCTGACAAGGATGCCATCCTCAACACCTGCGACGCGCTCGGCGGAGCGGGCTGGCAGGAGACTATCGAGCGTGGACCCGGCCGCCATGGGGTAAGTAACGCCTTCTACCTCTATCTCCGCGATCCTGATGGTCACCGCATCGAGCTCTACACGGCTGATTACTGGACTGGCGATCCCGATCTGGACCCGGTGCGCTGGAGCGTCAACGACGAGCAGCGCCGCAGCTTCTGGGGCCATACAGTGCCTGAGCGGTGGTACCTGGAGTCTTCCCTGCTCCAGGCGGCCGACGGCAGCACTGTGCCGGTCAGCGACCCAGCGGCGCAGGAACTCCGCCAGCCGCTACTTCCCCGCTGAAATCGGATCGGCGAAGCACTGCCCGCTAGCCGGTGACGTCGGGTCCGGTCCGCTCTCGGCTGATAAGCTGGCGGAACCGGCGGAACTGCGTTGTCCGACTGGTGGCAAGCGCCGCGCCACACACCACCAGCACAAAGCCGGCGGCCATGCCCAGGGTGAAGGTCTCACCGAGCACGAAGACCCCGAGTAGCGCCGCCACCGCTGGATTGATGTAGGTGATGACGCACAGGCCCGATCTCGGTGATCAGCGCGAAGAAGAGCAGAAACGCGACAGCGAAGCCGCCTCCGCGAGCCAGCGCGAAGGGAAGCAGGACCAGCGCGGCCAGCGTAGTACGCATGAAAACGAGCGTGGCCGGCGAGAGCTCGCTCACAGCTATCCGGATGAAGAAGTACGGAATGCCCCAGATCAGGGACATCGATGCGAACAGCAGGAGGCCGCGGCGCGTCAAGTAGACACCGCTCATTCCTACCGGCCGAGCCAACGCGGTTGTTCCGGACAAACTGAGATCGATGCCTAGCTGCTGAGTGTCAACCGGGTCGGGCGCAAGGGCACATCTGTGCCCGCGCAAACCAGGTCTGCCGCTGACTCTGCCAAGTCAACTGTGCGCATCGGCCGCGAGCAGTTGTAACCTGTCAGACACGGTTCAGACCACACCAAAAGCTGGAGGAGAAAAGCATGTTTGCTGACTTGTTGGAAGCTGTCATCCCGGGCGGCCTGTACATCGGTCTCGGAGTCGCCATTGGCGCTGCGTTCAGTGAGCGTCTGCGCCCTGTCGCCAAGCGTGCTGTAAAGGTGGGTATGACCGGCGCCGAGCGCCTGCAGGAGATCAGCGCGGAGGCGCTGGAGAAGGCTCAGGATCTGGTGGCGGAAGCGCGCTATGAGCAGGTCGCCGAACAGAAGGCTCCTGTGCGCCGCACCCGGGCCACTGCTCGTACCACCACCCCCCGGCGGCCGCGCCGCCGCACAGCGGCGGGCAACGCGCTGACCATCGCGCCGGAATAGTCTGTGGCGCCCCGAGCCGCCGAGCGCCCGCGGGCGCGGATCGAACACGCTGCGCATGGCCGCATCCGTGTCCGGATCGCCAAGGAAGACCGTGACCCTCAGCAGATCGAGCGGATCCGCTCCCATGTGGCGGAGATTGATGCGGTGGACGAGGTCCATGTCAACCAGCGCACAGGGTCGATTCTCATCCACTCGTCGAATGGACCGCGGGTGCGGGAGGGGCTGCAAACCGTGCTCGATCTGGCGCCCTTCGAGCGCCAGGCCCAGACGCAGGTCAACGCTCTCGTGGCGGCTGTCAGACTGGGTGACGACAGGCTCAAAGCAGCCAGTAAGGGACGTGTTTCCCTGCGCTGGGTTGTCCCCGCCGCCTTCTTCACCATCGGCGTGCGCCAGCTCATGAACACAGGTTTCACCATCGGCACTGTGCCGTGGTATGTGCTGCTCTACTACGGCGCCGATTCGTTTCTCAAGCTGTATCCCGAGCATGCACCGGCCACCAAACAAGGAGTAAGGAGGGAGCCCCTATGAAGAACAGCGGACCGATCAGTGTCCGAGTTGGTCCCATGAGCATGGACGTGCCCCGAACGGCGGGGTACTACGGCGGAGTTGGCTTGGCGCTTGCCTTCGGCCTCATCGAGTGGCCGGTGGCGGTCTTCATAGGGGCGATCCCAGCTGTGCAGATGCTGCGCCGGCAGGATCTTGGGCGGCCTGTCAACTTCGTAGTCCAGCTCTTCGAGGGAGCCGCCAAGCCCGTCGGCGGCGATGCCGAGGGCACTGTGGAACTGACCAGCACGCCTCGGCCGCTGCGCCGGGCGGCGCAGGCCGATCCGGCCGGTGCGGTCGCAGGAAAAGCCGGGGCCGCCGGTCGCGCCGCCCGCCGCGCAGCCGGCACTCGGAGCCGCCGCCGCGCCGCTGGAGGGGGCGCTGGTACCACCAGGCGCCGCCGCGCCGCAGCTGGGACCACCAGTGACGGGGCCGCCGGCGCCACCCGGACTCGCCGCCGGGCCGGAGCCAGCGACGCGACCACCGGCAACGGTAGGCGCCGCCGGCGGCCGACCGCGACGGCTGAGACCACAGCTGCACCCCGCCGCCGGGCCACACGGCGCAGCCCAGCGGCTCGGACCGCGACGCCAGAGGCAGGCGGCTCAGCAGGCGAGGGAGCGACGACTAGCTCTTAGCCGGCAGCCGGTTCTTCTGCAGCGGGCGCAGAGCGTTGGCTGCGGCGAGCACAGTGGAGCCGTTGTTCATGAGCGTCGCCGCCAACGGCGTCAGCTGCCCGGCGACTGCCAAGCCCATGCCAACTGTGTTGGGAAGGGCGACCAGGCCGATGTTCTGGCGCATGATGCCCATTGCCTCGCGCGACAACCGAACAGCAGTGGGCAGCGGCGCCAGATCCTCTGCGAGCAGGACGACGTCAGCCGTTTCACGCGCGAGGTGAGCCCCGTCTGGAACCGCTATGCCGACACTTGCCTCGGCCATGGCGTAGGCATCGTTTATGCCGTCGCCGACGACCGCGACGCCGTGGCCTTCAGCACGCAGCCGGCGGACCAACGCAACCTTGTCCTCGGGCAGCATGCCGCCGTGATACTCGTCCAGTCCCAGCTGCCTGGCGACAGCAGCGGCGGCGGAGCCTCGATCGCCGGTCGCCAGGATGAAGCCTTGGATGCCCAACCGCCGCAGGCTTGCCAGCACGTCCTTGGCGTTGCTGTCAACCCGGTCTCGCAGTGACATGCGCGCCACTGCGCGGCCGTCCACTGCCACTATGACCACTGAGGAGCCGGCGATCGAAGTGTCAGGACACGTGATCCCTTGCTGCGCCAGCAGTGCGGGCTGGCCCACCACCACCAGGTGCTCACCGACTCGGGAGATGACGCCGCCGCCGACCTGATACCGGACCTCGTGAGGCGTCTCAGCTCTGAGGCCATCAGCCTTGGCCGCGCGGCGGATGGCGGCAGCCATCGGGTGCTGGATCTGGCCCTCGGCAGCGGCGGCGAGGCGGAGCACCTCCTGCCGATCCAGGTCGGCCAGAAGCTCGATGGCTGCTACGCTCGGCCTGCCACTGGTCAGCGTCCCAGTCTTGTCGAAGATGATGGTGTCGACCTGGGCGAGCTCCTCGATCGCGCGTCCGTTCTTGAACAGCACCTTCTGGCGGGCGCCGGTGATCATGGTGGTGAGCACGGTCGTGGGGATGGAGACTCGGAAGCCGGTGCCATAGTCGATAATCAGGATGGACACCAGGCGGCCAACCTGCCCGGTCACCGCAAATGCGATCCCGCCGGTGGCCAGTACCGGCAGCACGAAGCGGTCGGCAATGCGATAGACCATGTCGGAGACCTTGGTGTCGGCGGCGATGGCGTCCTCCAGCGCTATGGCCAACTTGGCTGCGCGAGTTTCATCACCTGAAGCAAGGACCTCGATCAGCACGCGGCCGTCGTAAAGCGAGCTGCCAGCCAACACCTGGGCACTCGTGGCCACCCGGCGCGGCATCGCTTCGCCCGACCACGTCTTGTCGTCCAGGTCACCCAGACCTTCGATGACAACCCCGTCGACAGGCACCGACTCGCCGGCGTAGACGGAGATGCGGTCACCCGCCTTGACCTCCTCCAGCGGGATCATGCGTTCCTTACCAGCCTCATGGAGGCGGACCGCGCTGGGCGTCGTGCCGAGCCAGGAACGGAGAACGCGACGAGCTCGGCCCGAGGCTCGCCGCCGGATCCGCTCACCGGTCTCGATCAGACCGACCGAGACGCCTGCCGCCAGCACGTCGCCGCTGGCGAGCAGCAGGCCTACGGCCACTCCATCCAGCACGTCGATGTTTAGCTTCCGGCCGACCAGACCCCTGACCGCCCGCCGCGCGATTGGCAGCGCGCATGTGGCGATGACGAAAGAAGCAGGTGGCGCCGGGACCAGCAGGCCGGTGGTGAGAGATACGGCCGGGACCAGCATCTGCCGCCAGAGAGGCGTCGCCGGCGTGGCAGGCGCCTCGGCGTCTTGAGCGGCGGCAGGCAGCGCACTGAGCAGGTCGCCTGACTTGAGAGCGGGGTCGAACCGGACGACGAGGGAGCGGGAGCTCTCGCGCCAGCTCGCCGCCGAAACGGCGGGATGGGCCGCCATCCGGCGCGCCAGCTCTGCGCCGTGGGCCTGGTCTTCAGTCGCGACCTGAAAGCGCACCCGGCCGGGAATTGCATGAGCGATGCGGAGGCTGCGGGCCAACGGCGCAGGTCGCTGCCGAGCGCGCCGCGGGGCAGCGTCAGAGACCATGGAGGGACAAAACTTGATAGCGCAGAGTACAGCTAATATACCTGCGGCGATCCAGGAGCCCACGGCAGGAGAACCGGCAGCAGCAGCAGCAAGAGCGCTTCCGCCAGATTTCCGCTCAGGACAGCTACACCCAGGGCGGCGAAGTGTTCCAACCCTGAGCCCGCCACTTCGGGCAGGCCACGCCCCACGCGCCCGTTCGCCTGCTGGAGCAGCTCATCAAGCTCGACCGAGGGTAGGTACTCGACTGTCAGTGACCGATTGGCCGGCCGCCAGCGCACGCAGACCACTCCCGGATGGCCGGCCAACCGTTGCGCGAGCAACCGGCCGCTGGCGGCTCGATCCGCGCCGAAGCGCAGCCGGCATCGGCCCGGGAGCCGGTGCACCACCTCGATCCCGATCGGCTCCGAATGGGAAGCAAGCTGCATCCTGCTGGTAGCTTGCCGGACGGGCCCTTAAGGCTGGGCAAGCAGGGGGCTAAGAGTTGAGGTTGGGGAGCAGGGGTCGTACGGGCAGCGATCGGTTGGATGCGACCGCAGATTGGTTGAGATGGTTAGAACCATCGAGGCAACCGGACCCGTACTAACCACTGATGGAAACGCATAGTTGGGTTGCCAATGGCTGCTGAACTCGTGCAGCGAGGACGGTCGGTGTTCGCCCTGGCCATCGCGCTGCTCGTGATCGCCTGCGGTGGTGGCGGAGGCTCCTACTCATCGGGCTCCTCCGCCTCCACGGCTACCAGCCCCGCCGCGGCGCCGATTGTCAAGACCGCCACCAAGACGGTGGCGGGAACGTCACAGACCATCCTGGTCGATGGCAAAGGCTTGTCGCTCTACTACTTTGCTCCCGATTCCCAGGGCAAGGTGACTTGCGTCGGGCCATGCGCCAAGGCTTGGCCGCCTCTGCGGCTGGAGGCCGGCACCAGCCAGCCGGCAGCGGGCCCAGGTGTGACCGGCAAGCTGGGCACAATCCCCAACCCCGAGGGCGGCACCCAGGTCACCTACAACGGCTGGCCGCTGTATTACTACGCCATGGACAAGGACAGCGGCGACACCTACGGCCAGGGAGTCGGTGGAAAGTGGTTCGTGGTGAGTCCCAACCTTGCCCCGGGAACTTCGCCCACCGCCGGCGGCGGCTACTGACTGCTTGTAACCGACAGTCCATCAATCGGCATAGAGGCGGCGACTAGAATCAACCACGTGGCTGACTCGCGCTTCTCCGATTATCGGACCGACCCGCTGGTGCGCGAGATGCTGCGGGTGATAGGACAGGGCGGCCAACCGCAGCGGTCAGCTCAATCAATGCCTATCAATGTCTGGGAAGAGGGCGGCATGCTCATGCTCGAAGCGGCGATGCCTGGGCTCCGGCCCGAGGATGTGGAGGTCCTCTGCGCGGAGAATATGCTCACGATCCAGGCCGAGGTCACCAGCCCCGATCGTGACTACCTCCACCAGGAGCTGCCGGGCACCTGCTACTTCCGCCAGATCGCCATGCCGGCCGACTGCCTGCTGGAAGAGACCGCGGCTCAGGTCGAACACGGCCTGCTCACTCTCCGCGTGCCCAAGGCCACTCGCAAACACCCGGAACGGGTCAGGATCCAGGTGAATCGCGCCAGCGAGCCCGGTAAACCGAAACGGGCGGTTCAGGCCAGGAAGGTACCTGACCGCGCCGAGGAGTCCTGAGCCGCTCGCGCCGCAGCCTCCGGCCCGGCTCCCCCTGAGATGTCTCTGGATTTCCCGACCGCCCAGGATGAGTACCTGGGCTGGCTCGAGCTCGAGGCCAACCGCAGCCCCAACACAGTGCGGGCCTACCGCGGCGAGCTGAACCGCTTCCGCGAGTTCCTCAGCGAGCGCCGGCACAGCTTGCAGATGGATGAGCTGACCTACGAGGACCTGCGAGCTTATCAGCGCCATCTCGCTGCCTCTGTGCCACGTCCAGCCTCCAGGGCTCGCTCGCTCGTGGCCATCCGCTCCTGGCTCCGCTGGCTGGCCCGCGAGAACCTGATCCCAATCGACCTGTCCAACCGCATCACGCTGCCGAAGCTTGAACAGCGCCTGCCCAAACCGCTGCCGCCCGATGAGCTCTCCCATCTCCTGACCGCGCTGCCCAGGGTCACACCACTCGAGAAGCGCGATCGGGCGCTGGTGCACTTCCTCATCAGCACCGGCTGCCGGATTTCGGAAGCCCTGAGCCTGGACCGTACCGACGTCCCCAAGCAGGGCCACCGCCTGATCGTGACCGGCAAGGGCCAAAAGCAGCGCGCCGTGTACCTGACGGAGCAGGCGAAAGTGGCCCTGACTGATTACCTCGACGCGCGGGAGGATGCTTCGCTGGCGCTCTTCGTGAACTTCGACCGGGCGCGGGCAGCCCGCGGCGAGCGGCGGCTCACCGCTGACGGAGCGCGGCACATAGTCAACCGGGTGCGGCGGTCAGTCGGCGCCTGGGCCTTCAAGTCCCCCCATGTCGCCCGCCACACGGCGGCGACCAGCCTGCTGGAGGTGACTGGCGGCGACGTGCGGCTGGTGCAGGAGGTGCTGGGCCACGCGAACCTCAACACCTTGCAGGGCTACACCAAGATCGTCGACGCGCGCAAACAAGACGCGTATCAGCGCTACGAGCGCTACCTGGAAGAACTACCGCACGAGGGCTGAGCCGGCAAACCCAGGACTAATCGTCGTCCGGGTGGCCCATGAGTGCGTCCTGGATCTCGTAGAGGCACTCCATGGTCGCCAGCACCTCGTCGCCGCACTGATCACAGGCGGCCGTCGGCGGCGACGCCACCACGAGCGTCTTGACCGCCTCGGCGAGCGGTTTGGGGACCTCCGACTGGTCCGCCAGATTCAACCGCTCGAGCTGATCCAAAAGGCGGTCCAAGTAGCGCATCTTGTTGCGCTTGGCGTACTTCTCGGCCTGCTCCCGCTGCTGTGAGACTGTGACAGTCTCGATCGCCATCGACGCTTCTCGGATCATCGGCTGACCTCCGGCTGTGAACGATTGACTCGGACAGCCCTGTCCGTGTACTCCCGATTGATCTTCCGTGTCGGGCCGCCGGTTTGTCAAGAGTCTGGCTGATAAATAGGTGAAGTACAGTTCAGTCATCGCATCTTTGCAGACTTTTCCCGCGCAGCCGGCGCGAGTTCTTTCCACTCTCAGCAGCGCTCAGGTCACGGAGGTCGACCGCTTGGCACATGAGCGTTACGGGCTGGCCGTGTCCTGGCTGATGGAGGCCGCCGGCTGGCAGCTGGCCAGGCATTGCCCGGGTGGTACGTATGTAGTCTGCGGGCCCGGAAACAACGGTGGTGACGGCCTGGCTGCTGCTCGTCATCTCCACCGCTGGGGACGGCTTGCCGGCGTGGCGTTGGCCGAGCCCGAACGGCTCGGTCCGCTGCCGGCGGAGCAGCTGACGGCGCTGCGAGCGCTGGGAGTCAGTATCGACCCGGAGCCACGCTGGCGCGGCGCCAAAGTAGTGCTCGACGCCGTCTTTGGCACAGGCCTGCATCGAGCGCCAGAGGGCAGGCTCAAGTCGTGCCTGGAAGCCATCAACGGAGCGCGCCTCAAGGTGATCGCCGCTGATGTACCTTCTGGCCTTGATGCGGACAGCGGCGCCGCGCCAGGAATCGCCATCGAGGCCGCCATCACCGTGACTCTCGGCCTACCAAAGGCTGGCCTGCTGGCCGGGCGTGGTCCCGAGCTGGCGGGTGATGTGTGGCTGGCTGACATCGGCATCCCCTTCGCGGCCTACGCCGCAGTGGGCGCCGACGTCCCGCCGCACCTGTTTGCAATGCACGACACGCTTCAGCTCTCGGCGCTGCGTTTATGAGCTGCGACGTCAACTGGGATCGAGGCATCTCGGTCGTCGGCCATCAGCTCTGGCTGGATCCGCAGGTGGTGCGGGAGCTCGCGTTCGTGTCACATGCCCACTCCGACCACGCTCGTCGCCACCGCCGAGCTCTGCTGACCGAGCCAACCCTGGCCCTTCTCAGCCAGCATCGGCGCCCGCATGACGTGGAAGTGGTGCCGCTGGGCGAGACGGTGGTGGTGGACGGGGCCAGGGTGACCCTGCATGACGCGGGCCACATGTTGGGCTCGGCGATGCTGCTCTTCGAGCAGCCTGGCAGGAGCCTGCTCTACACAGGTGACATGAAGCTCCGGCGCCCCGCAGGGCTGTCCACCGCTGTGCCCCGGGCGCAGGCCCTGGTGGTGGAGAGCACCTACGGCCTGCCGCATTTCCGCTTCCCCGAGCCGGACTCGGTCGTCGCGGAGCTGGCCCTCTGGTGCCGTCAGGCCATAGCGGGCGGCGCGACCCCTGTCATCCTTGCCCAGGCCCTGGGCAAGGCGCAGGAGGTGATGCTGTTGCTCGGCCGCCTGGGCTTTCGGTTCGCCCTCGAAGAACGCTGCCTTCCCTTCGCCCGCGGCTATGAGGCGGCTGGTGTAAAGCTGCCCGAATGGGCTGAGCTGAGCCAGGTCGAGGAACGCTTGGAGGACAGGGTGGTGCTCATGCCTCCTGCCGGCAAGCAGGCTCTCCGGCGCCTTGCGCGCTACCGCACGGCCCTCGTCTCCGGCTGGGCCAAGGATCCCCAGTTCGCCCGCCTCTTCGGGGCCGACAGCAGCTTTCCGCTCTCCGACCACTGCGACTTCGACGAGCTGCTGGAGGTGGTCCGTCTCTCTGGCGCGGAGCACGTCTACACGGTCCACGGCTACGCGGATGAGCTCGCTCGGCACCTCCGCCGGCGGGGAGTGCGGGCGCACGCGCTGGCCCGGACCGAGCAGCTGGCGCTGGCGATCTGAGCGACCACTTCCAGGCGATCGCCGGCAGCTACGCGGCACTCCGGCCGCTGAGCGAACAGGACTCGAGGCGCCTGCAGCTGATGCTTGAACGTTGTCCGCTGCCCGCCGCCCCGGCGATCGTGGAGATCGGCTGCGGACCGGGCAAGCTGCTGAAGGCTGCCGCCGAGCTGACGAACGCGGCCTCAGTTATCGGCATCGACCCTGAGCGCAATATGCTGGCCCAGGCGGACGGCTTCGAGGCTCGCCTGGGCCGCGCCGAAGCGCTGCCGCTGCCCAGCGCGAGCGCGGATCTTGCCTTCAGCTCGCTGGCGCTGCACCTGATCCCGGACTGGCCGGCGGCCGCAGCGGAGGTTCATCGGGTGCTGAAACCAGGCGGTTGGAGCGCCACCTGGACGCTGACGCCTGAGCATGTCGGGGGACATGTGCTGAACCGCTGGTTCCCCTCGCTGCCCGGCGCAGACCTGCCTCGCTTCCGGTCCCCTGAGCGGTGGCTGCAAGCGCTGACCCGGGCGGGCTTTCTGTGGGCCGTCGAGGAGCAGGTGCGAATGCGGCGCCAGACTACAGTCCGGCGCCTGGCCGAGAGCGTGCGGTCCCGCTACATCTCGACCCTGGCGCTGCTCCCGGAAAAGGAGTTCGAGGCGGGCGCCAATCAGCTGGAGCAGCTCGCCCGGGAGACGCCGGAAGCCGTGATCGAATACGAGATGATCTGGTGCCTCATGTGCTCTCAGCGCACCTGAGTCGGCCAGTCGGACATCTTGTGCCGCCCGGCTCGACGGTTGCCTAACGCAGGGCCCAGCCGGCCTTACTGAGGGCCGTCCGCAGAGAGGTATCGCGGGCGGCGTCCCGGCTCAGCGCCTGCAGCAAACTGTCGACCCAGTCGGCGGGATCGGACTCCGGGCTCAGGCGAAGGCCCACCTTTTGGAGCCGCGCCTCGAACGTCTGCTCCGCCGCCACCACGCTGAAGCGCTTCAGCCGATTGTGATTCAGCACCGCCCGGCGCGCCCTGCCGCGGGGCAGCTTTTCCGTCAGATAGACCAGCAACCGCTCAGGGTCCGCGGAGCTATCGGCCAGCGGCGAACGGCAGAAAGCGCAGGCGCCGTGCAGAGGCAGGGCAGGGGCGGCGCACACCTCGCAGGTGGGCTGGCTCATTCCGTGTAGCGGAGGATCACGTCGTCCTCCCGGCGGCGCTCCTCCCTGTACAGGTGGCAGTCCTCGTAGTTGCGGACACAGATCGGGGGAGACTCGTGGAGGCTGACCTTGTGGTGGCTCTGGTGATCGACGTGGCAGTCGAAGCGGTAGCGCCGCAGCATCAGCTGCCGCTCTTTCACCAGCTCCTCCAGATACGGACAGCGGCGCACCGAACCTACGATAAGGAACGGTGCTTCAGTTCGCGCAGACCGCTGAGCAGATCGGCGCGACGGGTTCCACGCTGGAGAAGGGTCGCGTCCTGGCCGAGTATCTCAGCACACTCCAGAGTGATGACCTGAGCCGCGCGGTCCTCTGGATGAGCGGCCAGCCCTACGGCCGCTCGCAGAGATACCGCTTGAACCTGGGCTGGAAGGCCATCGCACAGGCGGTCAGCGAACTGTCGGACCTCTCTTCCGCCGAGCTGAGTGCCCTCTACCTGAAGCATTCCGACCTCGGCGACTGGGGCCAGGAGGCGCTGGCGGGCCGAAGCGGCGGCGAGCAGGTCAGCCTGGGCGAGATAGCCGCCGGCTTCGACGCCATCCGGCTTGCTAAGAGCGCGGCCCAAAAACAGCGCTGCCTGCAGGCGCTTCTGGCCCGGCTGGAACCACTTCAAGTCAAGTACGTGCTCAAGATCCTGAGTCTGGAGATGCGAATAGGCATGCAGGAAGGTCTGGTCGAAGCGGCTCTGGCGCGGGCCTTCGACGTGCCGCTGGCGGCGGTACAGCGCACGCACATGCTGACCGGCGATCTCGGCGTGACAGCTCTTCGCTGCCAGGTGGGCGACCTTGAGAAAGGCGAGCTGCAGCTCTTTCAGCCGGTGCGCTTCATGCTCGCCAGTCCGGTCGAAACGGCTGCTGAAGCCTTCGCCAGGATGCGCACGCCTGTGCTCTGGACGGAGGAGAAGTACGACGGCGTTCGCTGCCAGCTGCATCTGTCTCGCGATGGCCGCTGCGAGCTCTTCAGCCGCGACCTGAAGGAGACGACTGCCGCCTTTCCCGAGGTGGTCGAGGCTGCGGCCGGCGCTGGCCATGAACTGCTGATCGACGGCGAGATCCTGGCCCATCGCGGCGACCGAGTGCTGCCGTTCTCCCAACTCCAGCGGCGGCTGGGCCGGAAGCTGGTCAGTCGCAAGCTGCGCCTGGAGGCGCCTGTCGTGCTGGTCGCCTTCGACCTGCTCTGGCTGGATGGCGAACCGCTTCTCGACCTGCCGCTGGCCGAGCGCCGGCGGCGGCTGGAGGCCCTCGGCCTCGCGTGGCCGTTCCTCCTTGCCCGGCTGGAAGATGCGGCGGATCCGCCGCACCTGGACCAGATCTTCGCCGAGACGCGGGAGCGCGGCAACGAGGGGCTGATGCTGAAGGACCCGCAGAGCCCTTACACGCCTGGCCGCCGCGGCCTGGCCTGGCTCAAGCTGAAGCGGCCCCTGGCTTCACTCGACGTGGTGGTCACAGCCGTCGAATGGGGGCACGGCAAGCGGCGTCAGGTCCTCTCCGACTACACCTTCGCGGTTCGCACCGAGGACGGCCGCCTGCTCAACGTCGGCAAGGCCTACACCGGGCTCACCGACCGCGAGATCGAGACTATGACCAAGCACTTCCTCGCTCAGACCATCTCCGAGCACGGCCGCACCCTTGTCGTGAAGCCGGAGGTGGTCTTGGAGGTGACCTTCGACGCCCTCCAGCGCTCCAACCGCCACCGCAGCGGCTACGCCATGCGCTTTCCGCGCATCGTCCGCCTGCGGCCTGACAAGCCGGCGAGCGAGATCGACACTCTCGGCCGGGTCGAGGAGCTCTACAGCCGCTACTTCGAGCGCGAGGTGCCGCTGGCCGAAGTCGCGACAGGACCCGGCCTGGCGGAAGCGGCGGCGGAGGTGGCGGGAGAAGATTCTGCCGGGGACGGCAGGTGAAGCTGACCTTCATGGGCACTGCCGGCGCCCGCTTCATGGTGGCCAAGCAGCTCGCAGCTTCGGGCGGGCTCTACCTGGAGGCGGGCGGCACCCGACTGGCCCTCGATCCAGGGCCAGGCGCTGTCGTGCAGTACGCAAAGCGCAAGGTCGACCTGACCAAGCTCGGCGGCATCATGCTCAGCCACAAGCACCTGGACCACTCCTGCGACATCAACGTGATGATCGAGGGCATGACGGAAGGCGGCTTTTGCTCCCGCGGCTCCGTCTTCTGCCCCTCGGACGCATTGGACGAAGACCCGGTCATCCTGAACTACCTGCGCGGTTTTCCCCACGAACTGGTGAGGCTGGAGCCCGACTGTGCCTACCAGCTGGGCGAGCTGAGCTTTCACAGCACCCGCCGCCACGTGCACGGCGTGGAGACCTACGGCTTCCGCTTCCGGACGCTCGGCGCTGACCGGGACCAGCTGGGCTGGGTGACTGACTCCAAGTTCTATGAAGGCATTGCCGAAGACCACCGGGCGGAGGTCATGCTGATTCACACAGTGCTGACGGAGAGCCGGCCAGACCTGCCGCATTTGGGACTGGACGACGCGGAGCGCATCATCCGGGAGGCGAAGCCGCGCTTGGCGGTCATCAGCCACTTCGGCATGGGCGTGTGGCGAGCCCGACCCTGGGAGGTGGCGGCCGCCATGAGCCAGCGAGTCGGCAGCGAGGTGAAGGCCGCCCGCGACGGCATGACACTAGAGCTCTAACGCTCTGCGCCTGCCTCCCCTTGCCATGTGCTGCCGCTTGGAGCTTCGAAGCGGGAGACCTGCTTACCTCGCCCCAACGTCAGGTCGATAGGCCGGGTTCATCCCGGTCGGTACCGGACGTCCACTTAGCCACAGCCTGCCTCCCCGTGCCCGTTCCCTTGCCCGCTATCCGGCTACCGCCAGGGGAGGCGTCTCGATCAGACCATCGATGAGGCCATATTCGATCGACTCCTCGGGTGACATGTAGAAGTCGCGCTCGGTGTCGCGCTCGATCCGCTCCAGCGGCTGACCCGTGTGGTACGCGATGAGATCGTTCATCTCCGCCTTGATTCGGATGATCTCGCGGGCGTGGATGTCCAAGTCGGTGGCCTGACCGGTGATGCCCTGACCGGCGATCAGTGGCTGATGCAGGTGGATGCGGGTCGAAGGAAGGGCAAAGCGCTTACCCTTCTCGCCGGCCATCAGTAGCACCGTGCCAAAGCTGGCAGCCCGGCCGATGGCGATGGTGGAGATGGGTGGCGAGACGAACTGCATGGTGTCGTAGATGGCGAAGCCGGAGGCCACCGAGCCCCCCGGAGAGTTGATGAACATCTGGATCTCCTTCTCGGGATCCTCAGCGGCGAGAAAGATAAGCTGGGCCACTATCAAGTTGGCCATCGTGTCGTCGATCTGGCGCCCGACTATGACTATCCTGTCTCGCAGCAGGCGAGAGTAGATGTCGAACGAGCGTTCGCGGTTGCCGCCCTCGTTCTCGATCACAGTCGGCACCCAGGCCAGAGGTTCCATCCCCGTCACTATATTGCCGAAGCCGAGCTTCCCAGCTCCTGCCGATTGCTCTGCCGCCCCCGGTCGTCGGCCCGCAGCCCCGTTGTCCGGTCAGGACACTTAGGCTTTGCCGAGTGACAGCCAGCCGGTCGGCCGCCCAGATCCTTACCGCCAAGGACTTCTTCGCCGCGGTGCAGGTGAAGCTGGCCGGCCGGCTGCCGGCCCAACTTCGGGGCTTCGACTCCCGGCCCGGGCCCCGTCTGCTGAAGTTCGACTACGGTCATCGCGAAACGCACTTCGAGGTCTGGCACCATCGAGCCATCGGCAGGTTGGAGGTCGGCCTCCATTTCGAAGGCGACAGGGCCCTGAACGATCGAGCGCGCGAGTTCTTCCGCGCCCATATGGTGCAGGTCAAGGGCACGCTGCCGCGGGCGGAGCTGGAGCCGTGGGACAGGGGCTGGTCACGCCTGTATGAGACGCTGCCGGGGACCGAGCTGAGCGACCAGCTGCTGGACCAGGCGAGCGATCTGCTGGCCGCCTACATTGGCACGCTGGAACCGTTGCTGGAAAACTTCTGGGAGGCCTGATGCCCCTTCTCCGCCCGAACGACGCTCGCGACCTCTTCCCCATCACGCGCCAGTGTCTCTACCTGAACCACGCCGGCAACGCGCCGCTCTCGGAGCGGGCTCGGGCGGCGCTGGAGGAGCTGACTGAGCAACTGACCAGCCGGCCCTACCGCGCCGGCCACAGCCAGGAGCTGGCCGAGGAGGTCCGCTCGGCCCTTTCCCGGCTGGTCGGCGCCGAGCCCGACACCCTGGCGCTTGTCAGGAGCACCGCTCACGGCCTCTCGCTCCTGGCGGGGGGTCTGAACTGGCACGCCGGCGACAACGTGGTGGGAGCCCGCGGCGAGTACCCGGCCAACCTCTATCCCTGGCTCTCCCTGCGCGAGCGGGGGGTCGAGTTCCGCTTGGTCGAGCCTGAGGCAGGCCGGATCACGCCCAACGCGGTCCTCTCCCTGGTGGACGAGCGCACGCGCGTGGTGGCGCTCAGCCATGTCCAGTTCTGGAACGGCTACCGGCTGGACCTGGCTCAGATCGGCGCCGAGCTGGACCGGCGCGGCGTCATCTTTGCCGTGGACTTGATCCAATCGGCTGGAGCGCTGCAGCTTGATTTGGACCGCCTGCCTGTCGACTTCGCCGCGGCGGGCGGCTACAAGTGGCAACTCGGTCCGATCGGCATGGGCTTCTGTTACTGCCGGCCCGAGCTCGTTCGCAAGCTCAGTCCGGTGCTGGTCGGCACCGGCAGCGTGACCAGCCCCTTCGAGTACTTCCAGCCGCGTTACGAGCCGGCGGCCACCGCCCGCCGCTTCGAGGAGTCAGCTCTCTCGCTCCTGGATCTGACCGGCTACCTGGCCGGCCTGCAGATCCTTCTGGACGCCGGTCCGGCGCAGGTGGAGGAGCGCGTACTGGGCCTGGCCGCCCGCCTCCGCGAAGGCCTGGACGGTCTCGGCTACGAGCTGGTGGAACCCTGGCCCCGCGCGCCCGGAGAGTGCTCAGGCATAGTCAGCTTTCGGCGCCCCGGTTCGCCCGCCTCAGCAGTCTGGCGGGAGCTGACTGCGGCCGGCATCGTGTCGCGCCTGCACGGCGATCTGGTCAGACTCTCGCCGCACTTCTACAACCTGGAGCGGGAGATGGACAGAGTGCTGGAGGTGCTGGCGCCGTTGGAGGTTCGCTGAGTGAAGCTGGAAGCGCTGGAGATGACGCCGGAGCTTGACGGCTACCTCCAATCTTTGCTGCCGCCGAGCAGCGGTGTGCTGGCGCGCCTTGAGAAGGAGTTGGAAAGCAACAATCTGCCAGCCATCGGCCCTGCGGTCGGCCGTCTTCTCGCCCTGCTGCTCCGGATGAACCGCTGCGTCGACGTGCTCGAGCTCGGGACTGCCGCCGGGTACAGCGCCCTCTGGCTGGCCAACGGCTGCGGCGGCCGCGTGCTGAGCTTGGAGCTGGATCCAGAGCGAGCCCGGCTGGCGCGTGCCAACATCGCCGAAGCGGGCCTGGCTGACCGGATCGAGGTGGTGGAGGCGGATGCGCTGGAGTACCTGGAGGGCATGGCGGTCGAAGTCGACGCGATCTTTAACGACCTCCTCAACTCTTTTCCCGACGAGGCGGCGGCGGAGCGCTCGTTCCGGCTTTCCTTCAAGCGGCTGCGCCCGGGCGGACTGCTGCTAGCTGACAACGCGCTGCGCCGGGGCGAGGTGGTGGATCCCCGGTCGCGCGGCGCTCGGAACGTCGCGCGCTACAACCAGCTGGTGGCCGACGAACCGAGTCTGGAGAGCGTCATCGTGCCGCTGCGGGACGGCGTTTCCCTCGCGCGCAAGGCAGACCTGGCGCTGCCCACCGTCTGACGCCCGGTCCGTCATGAATACAGCCCGCGCGGTGGGACAGACGCTGGTCAGGCTGGGTGTAGAAGAGGTCTTCGGTGTGATCGGCAGCGGCAACCTGGTCGCCACCAACGCCATGGTGGCGGCCGGGGCCCGCTTCTTTGGCGCCCGGCACGAGGGCGGTGCCATCACAATGGCGGATGCCTACTCCCGGGTCACCGGCCGGGTGGGTGTCTGCACTGTGCACCACGGACCGGGTCTGACCAACGCCGTGACCGGACTCACCGAAGCTGTGAAGAGTCGGACGCCGCTGCTCCTGGTCACCTCGGATGTCGGTGCCACGGCTCTACTCTCCAACTTCAGGATCGACCAGGCCCAGCTGGTTGTGGCAGTGGGAGCCGTCGTGGCGCGGCTGCTCAGCCCGGAGACCGCTGTGGTCGACACGGTGCGGGCCTATCGCAGGGCGCTCGCGGAGCGCATCCCGGTGGTCCTGATGATGCCGCTCGACGTGCAGCACGCTGACTGCCCGGAGCCCCCGGCTGAGCTCCCGCCGTTGGTCGCCCTGCCGCCTGCCGTCCCCGGTCAGACAGAGCTGAAGACGGCGGCGGCGCTGCTGGCAAAAGGCCGCCGGCCTCTTGTCATCGCCGGCCGCGGAGCGGTCCTGGCCGGAGCCGGTGAGGCGCTGGAGCGCCTGGCCGAGCAGATAGGTGCCCTGCTGGCGACGAGCGCGCCGGCCAAGGACTACTTCCAGAGCAGTCGCTGGTCACTCGGCATCTCCGGCGGCTTTTCCAGCGACCTGGCGGCGGAGCTGATCGCCGAGGCAGACCTCGTGCTGGCGGCAGGCGCCAGCCTCAACATGTGGACAACGCGCCAGGGCAGCCTGCTGAGCCGGCAGGCGAGGGTGATTGCCATCGACAGTGACGCTCGAGCGCTTGGTCAGCACCACCGGGTCGACCTGGCGCTGGTCGGCGACGCCCGCAGCACCGTCTGCGGGCTGAGCGCCGAGCTGGCGGATCGGGCTGTCCCCGGCTGGCGCAGCGACGAGCTGGCGGCGCGCATCGCGGCGGGTAGCTGGCTGAAGCAGCCGTACCAAGATGAGAGCACGCCCGAGCGGATCGACCCGCGAACGCTGTCGCTGGCCGTCGGTGAGCTGCTGCCGCGGGAGGTGAACATCGCCACTGACGGCGGCCACTTCTGCGGCAATGCGGCGCTCTACTGGACTGTGCCCGAGCCGGCGGCTTTCGCGTTCACGCAGAACTTTCAAGTGGTGGGGATTGGACTCGCCACGGGCATCGGCGCGGCCATCGGCCGACCCGACCGGCTCACGGTCACTGCGCTCGGTGACGGCGGCGCGCTGATGGGCATCTCGGAGCTCGAGACTGTCGCCCGCTTCCGGTTGGGCATGCTGATCGTGGTCTTCAACGATGCCGCCTTCGGGGCTGAGGTACATCACTTCGAGCCACTCGGCGAGGATCTGAGCCTGGTGCGATTCGAGGAAACTGACTTTGTGCCGCTGGCGCGGGCGGCCGGCTTGGACGGAGTTACCGTCCGCCGCCGCGAGGACCTGGCTCAGGTGGGGGAGTGGCTGGCCGGCAGCCGGGACAGATCGCTCCTGGTCGACGCCAAGGTGGTCCCCACGGTGGTGGCTCCGTGGCTGGAGGAGGCTTTCAAGGGTCACTGAAAGCTGACATCTTCGGTTGGTTGGTCCCTCGCGTCGGGGCGCCGCGTGTGCCATCCTGTCGGTCATGAGCCGAGGGCCGACTCGCCGTGTCAGCCGACTGGTGGCATCCGGCGCGATCTCCGAGGCACTCGTGCGCGCCGCCGAGCACGAGGCCGACCTACTGGCGCAGCCCTACATCAGCCTTGACCACGTCCAGCTGGCTCGCCTCCGAAGGGACGGGCTCGCGGCCGAGTACAACGCACTGCGAGGGAGGTTGACAGCTGATGTCCCGCGTCGCTGGTGGCGTCCCCTCGGTCCTCGCTCGGCGCTTCGGCGGCGAGGGCGGCAGGACACCGAGGCGGCACGCCTCGCGGCTGAGCATGCGGAGCGCGGCGACGATACCGATCGATTGTGAACGAAGGCCTGCGCCGCCGCGAGGTCGCACCGCTCCAGCGCAGTGGTCAGGGGCGGGCGTCGGGGCCTTCGATCCAGACCGCGCCGGAGCTGGCGAACTCCTTCTTCCAGACCGGCACCGACTCCTTCAGCCTGTCGATGCCCCAGTGGCAGGCTTCGATGGCTTCGCCCCGGTGGGGGCAGGCGACAGTCACCACCACCGACGCCTCGCCGATGTCCAGCTTGCCGATGCGGTGCGCCATCGCCACTCGAGCGGCAGGCCAGCGGCGGCCCATCTCGTCGGCCAGCTCAGTCATCTTGGCCTCGGCCATGCCGGCGTAGGCCTCGTACTCCAGGTGGGTGACGCTCTCACCCCGAGCGCTGTCGCGGACGATGCCGGTGAAGGTGCAGATCGCGCCCGCGCCCGGGTGTGTCACAGCCGCTTCGAGGCGCCGGGCGTCCAGCACCTCGGCGCTCAGCTCGATCAGGGCCACTGGCCCGGAGCCGCCGCTCACCGGGGGGATGAAGGCGATCTCGTCACCGTCAGCTACCTCGTCCTCCCAGCCGGCGTAGTTCTGGTTGCGGGCAGGCCGGATCAGGTTCTGGTCTGCTTCCAGGCCGGGATGCCGCCGCCGCAACGCCTGGTAGAGGTCGCCGATACTGCCGCCGCCCGGCAGCTGCTCGGAGGCCACCCCGGCCTGCTCGCGGAGGCGGGCGAAGAGCCTGACGGTGACCATCAGGCCTCCTTTCCCGGCGAACCGAGGGCAGTGAGCACGTGCACCTCCTTGCCGCTGTCGAGGGCCCGCTCGATGGTTCGACGGGTGCCGCTGGAGGCCCCGTCCCAGAAAGCCACCAGCACATCCACTGCTCCGACCAGGCGCTGATTGCGACTGGCGGCGACCTCGTCATCCCGCGCCTCCTCGAAAGATGCCGCCAGCACCTTCACCGGTAAACCTCGTTCGCGTGCAGTTCGGGCTGCTGTAGCGTCCACGCCGCTGGCGCTGCCGGTGACCAAGCTCGCCGCCCGGGGCAGCTCGCGCACGTAGCTGGCGACTCGGTCGAGGTCGGGATAGTGCCGGCTGCCGACGATGCCGACACGCTGGGCTGCCGTCAATCTTCTTCGGTAGGCTCTACCGCGCCCGCCTCGGCGAGCCGGGCCAGGTTCGCCTCGAACATCTCCCGGAGCCGCCGAGCCTGCTGGTCGTACGCGTGCGGATCCGGCCAGGCGGAGCGAGGATTGAGAACCTCGGCAGGCACCTTGGGCACTGCCACGGGCACTGCCAGGCCGAAGACCGGATCCGTTCGCGTCTCGACGTCCCGCAGCCTTCCCTCGACCACCGCTCTGACGATCGCGCGCGTGTGAGCTATCGAGATGCGCTTGCCGACCCCGTAGGCGCCCCCCACCCAGCCGGTGTTCAGCATCCACACCTGGGCATCGTGCTTGTGCAGGCGCTCGACCAGCATCTGGGCGTAGGTCTCCGGCGACAGCACCAGGAACGGGCCGGCGAAGCAGGAGCTGAACGTGGGCTCGGGTTCGGTCACCCCGCGCTCGGTGCCGGCGACCTTGGCGGTGTAGCCGGAGAGGAAGAAGTAGCGGACCTGTTCGTCATTTAGGCGCGCGACCGGGGGCAGCACGCCGAAGGCGTCGGCTGAGAGAAAGACAACGTTGCTCGGGTGAGCGGCGCGGCCGCTCAAATCGGCGTTGGGGATGAGCTCGACAGGATAGGCGGACCGCGTGTTCTCGGTCTTGCTGCCGTCGTCGTAGTCGGGGACTCGGGTGTCAGGATCAAAAGCGACGTTTTCCAGGACGGTGCCGAAGCTGTTGGTGGCGGCGTAGATCTCCGGTTCGGCGTCCTTCGAGATGCGGATGGTTTTTGCGTAGCAGCCGCCCTCGAAATTGAACACGCCTTCGTCCGACCAGCCGTGCTCGTCGTCGCCGATCAGCTTGCGAGTGGGATCCGAGGAGAGGGTCGTCTTGCCAGTTCCTGAGAGGCCGAAGAAGAGTGCCACATTGCCGTCATGACCGACGTTCGCCGAGCAGTGCATGGGCAGAGCTCCAGCCTCGGGCATGAGGTAATTGAGAGCTGTGAATATCGACTTCTTCATCTCGCCGGCGTAGCGCGTGCCGCCGATCAGCACAGTCCGGCGCGCGAAATTGACGAGGATGAAGGTCTCGGAGCGGGTGCCGTGGAGCGAGGGATCGGCTTTGACCTCGGGCAGCGCCACGACTGTGAAGTCAGGCTCGAAGCCCTCCAGCTCCTGCGGCGAAGGTCTGATGAAAAGGTTGTTGACGAATAGGCTGTGCCAGGCGTACTGGGTGACCACGCGCACCTTGAGGCGGTAGCGTGGATCGGCGCAGGCGAATAGGTCTCGCACGTAAACCTCGTTGGCCCGGATGTACTTGGCCATGCGCTCGAACAGCTGGTCGAAATGCTCGAATGAGATCGGCCGATTGCCGGAGTGCCACCAGATCTTGTCCTGCGAGCTCGGCTCCTCGACGAAGAACTTGTCCTTGGGCGAGCGGCCGGTGTGCTGGCCGGTGTCAGCGATCAGCGCACCTGAACTGACGATGTTGGCTTCGCCGCGGACGATGGCCTGCTCGTAAAGCTCGGCAGGAGCGAGGTTGTGCCAGCTTCGCATGGCGCCGCCCAGGCCGACATGGCCCAGCAGGGGCCTCTCGATCACCTGCATTCGTCGATCATACTCACGGACTTACGCGGTTACGCCTCCATTCAGGCGTTCAGCCGGCGGCGCGAGCGTAGCGGCGGCGCTGCCTGCCGGAGACGAAGTCGAGCAGGACATACTCGCCCAACCGCTCAGGCGAGACGAAGAACGCCCGGCCCTTGTTGATGCGTGTCATCTGGCTGACGAAGTCGGCCAGATAAGGGCTTCGCTCGAGCATGAAGGTGTTGATGACTATGTGGTCGCGGGTGCAGCGCTGAACCTCCTTCAGGGTCTCCTGCACCGTGCGGAACGTGGGCGGGTAGTGGAAAAACACCTGACCGCCCTCGTCCAGGTGGGCGGTTGGCTCGCCGTCAGTGATCATGACTATCTGACGGTTGCCGCGATGCCGGGCGAGTAGAGAGCGCGCGACCTGGAAGCCGTGCTGCATGTTGGTGCCGTAGACGTAGTCGTTCAGCGCCAGGCTCGGCAGGTTCTGCGGTTTCAGCTGCACAGCTGTGTTGGAGAAGCCGATCACGTAGAGGCTGTCGCGCGGAAACTGGGAACGGATGAGTGCGTCCAGCGCGATGGCGACTTTCTTGGCGGCCAGAAAGCAGCCGCGCAGGAACATCGAGCGGCTCATGTCGATCATCAGCACTGTTGACGCCTGGCTGGCGTGCTCGGTGTGGTGGACCTGGAAGTCGTCCGGCTGCAGTCGCACAGGCACCCCTGGACCCTCGCGCTGAAGTGAGTTGAAAAGCGTCTCCTTCATGTCCAGAAGAAAGGGGTCGCCGTATTCATAGCGCTTCAGCTCTTCCGCCGCCTCAGTGCCGAGGCCGCCGGCGCGCAGCTGGTGCTGACCGACCTGACTCTTCTTGAGCTGGGCGAAGATGTCCTTCAAGGCTCCCTTGCCGATCCGGCGCATGCCCTTCGGGGTGAGCTCCAAGCGCCGACCCTTGCGCTCGATGTAGCCGGCCTTCTCCAGCACGCGTGAGACCTGCTGCAGCTGATCCAGCTGGCGGCGCGCCTCGGGCCCGAGCAGGCTCTCGGCCAGGCTGGGGTCGACGTCATCCAGGCGGAAGCTGCCCCGCTGCAGCTGCGATTCCAAGCGGTCCATCTGCTGCAGCTGGTCCATCAAGCCCATCGCCTGCTGCATGGAGACGGGTTCGTCGCCGAAGAAGGGATAACGTTCGCTGAGCTCTGAGGGCGGCGCCATCTGCTGCATGAGACCGGCCAGCCTGGCCAGTTCCAGGCGCAAGGAATCGTCTTGGAGCAGCTCGTCCATCATCAGCCGGAGCTCGGCCCGCGCTTCGGGCGACATCGACTGCAGGAGCGACTGCATCTGAGCCATCTGCCGCTGCAGGTGCTCCAGCAGCTGGTCCAAGCTCTCGATACCCGGCGGAAAGAAGTGGCCGTGCTTCTGCATGAAGCCTGGAAAGTCGGGCTGGCGGCCCTGTCGCCGCGCCTCCAGCATGGCGTTCAGATCCCTGACCATCTCCCTGACTGCGCCCAGATCCTGCTGAGTCATCTGAGAGATGGACTGCTTCATGCCCTGGAACATCTGGTTCATGACCTGCTGCTGCAGCTGGCTGACCAGCTTCTCGAAGGCCTCGCGGGCGCCCTCGTCCATGAACTCGTAGTTCCGCAGCGCCTTGACGCGCCCACCGAGGTCGTCAGGCAAGCGGTCGAGCTTGTCCCGGCGCTGCTTGGCCATGCGCTCCAGCAGCCGGCGGCTTTCCGGCGGCGCCTCGGCAAGCTTGCGCTCGATACCCGCCCGCTCCTGGTCGACCACCTGCTGGAGCTGCTCGCGGATGGCGTCGACAGCCGTGTCCAGGTCGTACCGGGCCAGCTCCTCCTCGCGCTTCTTCTGCAGATCCTGGAGCAGCTTCTCCAGGCCTGCCAGGTCCTGATTGCCCCAGCGGTTCAGGCGCTGGAGCGCGGCATTGAGGTCGCCGTAGTTCATCAGGTCGTCGGCCAGGGCGTCGAGAGTCCGCTCGGGATCAAGCTCCTCGAAGAGCTGGCTGCCGTCCCACCGCGAGTACCTGAAGCTGGCTGGCATGAGCCGTTGGCGCCAACGTTACAGCGAGAGATGCGGCCGGGAACCCGGCCGAGCGGAGGTCAGACCTCGGCGCCCGGCTGAATGTCCAGCACCTTGACCCCGGGGCCAACAAGCTCCTGGAGCTGGCTCGGGCGCCCCGTCAGCATTGGGAAGGTGGCGAAGTGCATGGGCACCACAGTCTTGACGCCCAGCAGCTCGACTGCCTTGGCCGCCCTCTTGGGATCCATCGTGTAGTGGCCGCCGATGGGCAGGAAGGCCGCGTCGAGCCGGTGCAGCTCACCGAACAGCTTCATGTCCATGAAGACGTCGGTGTCCCCGGCGAAGTAGATGGTGAAGCCGTTCTCGAACTCGATCACGTAACCGGCCGGATCGCCACCGTAGAGCTTCTGCTCGCCTGCCTCGATGCCACCGGAGTGGCGGGCGTCGACCATGGTGATCTTGATCCCGTCGATGTCGATAGTGCCGCCCTTGTTCATCCCGATGTTGTCGCTGCCGGGGAAGCCGAGGCCGGTCAGAACGCCGACGGTTTCCGGAATGCCTATCAGCTTGGCGCGGGTGGCCTTGCCGATCTCGACAGCGTCAGCTGTGTGGTCGAAGTGGCCGTGCGTGATGAGGATGAGATCCAGGCTGTCGATCTTCTTCAGGTGCTCGGGAGCGACAGGGTTGCCGGCGACCCAGGCGTCCAGCAGGAGCTGCTTGCCCCGCGCGCTGCGCGCGAGCCAGGTGCCGTGACCGATCCAGGTAAAGCGAACCTCGTCATTGATGGGCATGTCTTCCCTCCTCACCGTTGGTTTTGCCAGGGGCGTGGCACTTACCCTATTCGGTCTCGGCCGCCCCGAGGGGGGCGCAGCCTAGCATTGGTCGAGCGATGGATCAGCGGAAGCCGCAGCTGAGTCCCGTCCGCCGGATCCGGCCCAAGCAGGACGCGACCCCCGCGCCGGAGGTGCGACCGGTCAGCGCCAGCGAGCAGAAGATCAACCAGTACCGCAACCGCCGTTATCAGGTGCTCCACCAGGAGACCGAGCCGGCCCGGAAGCGGCGAGAGCAGGGCAAGCCGGACGCGCGCGACCGCATCACGGCTCTCCTGGACCGCGAAAGTTTCGTCGAGCTGGACATGTTCGCCACCAACCGGGCGACCGGCTTCGGCATGGAGTCAAAGCGGGTGCCAGGCGACGGCGTGGTTACGGGCTTCGGCTCCATCGACGGTCGCCAAGTCTGCGTCTACGCCTACGACCCGACTGTGCTGGGCGGTTCTCTGGGCGAGGTGACTGCTGAAAAGATTGTGAAGGTGCAAGAGCTTGCACTGCGCAACCGGGTGCCGATCATTGGCATCAACGACTCTGGGGGCGCCCGCATCCAGGAGGGCGTGGTGGCGCTGGCCGGCTACGCTGACATCTTCTTCCGCAATGTGCAGTCGTCGGGTGTGATCCCGCAGCTGAGCGTCATCGCCGGGCCCTGCACGGGTGGCGCTGTCTACTCGCCGGCCATCACCGACTTCATCTACATAGTGGACGGCTCCGGCTACATGTTCATCACGGGGCCTGAGGTGGTGAGGGTCACGACTGGCGAGGAGGTCACCTTCGACCAGCTCGGCGGCGGCGATGTGCACAACACGCTCTCGGGAGTCGGCCACTTCCTACCGGAGACCGAGGCAGAGTGCTGGGCGGGTATCCGCCGGCTGCTCAGCTACCTGCCCGCTTGGAACGGCGAGCCGCCACCCTTCGTCCCCAGTGACGACGACCCGGAACGGGCGGATCCCGAGCTGCAGACGCTGGTGCCTGACAGTCCCAACCTGCCCTACGACATGCGGGAGCTGATTGGGCGACTCTTGGACGACCGACAGTTCTTGGAGGTGCAGCCGTTCTTCGCGCAGAACATAGTTGTGGGTCTGGGTCGGCTCGGCGGCCACACGGTGGGCCTGGTGGGCAACCAGCCCAAGGTGCTGGCGGGAGCTATCGACATCAAGGCGTCGATCAAAGCAGCGCGGTTCATCCGCTTCTGCGACGCCTTCAACATCCCCATCGTGTCGCTGGTCGACGTACCCGGCTATCTGCCCGGCACCGCGCAGGAGCACGAGGGCATCATCCGCCACGGCGCCAAGCTGCTCTACGCGTATGCAGAGGCCACCGTGCCGAAGCTGACGGTGATCACACGCAAGGACTACGGAGGCGCCTACTGCGTCATGTCGCCCAAGCAGATGGGCGCCGACCTGAACCTGGCCTGGCCGACGGCCGAGATCGCGGTGATGGGGCCTGAGGCCGCGGTGAACATCATCTACCGCCGCGAGCTGGCCGGGGAGTCCGACCCGGCAAAGCTGCGGGCGGAGCTGGTCGCGGAGTACACAGCGCGCTTCGCCAACCCCTATGTGGCGGCAGAGCGGGGCTATGTGGACGACGTGATCGAACCGCGCGAAACTCGCCGGGAGCTGATCAACGCGCTGAAGCTGTGCTTGCGCAAGAAGGTCGACCGCCCCGCCCGCAAACACGGCAACATCCCGCTTTAGAGGAAGACTCCAACGGCGAAGGCAGGCATCGCAAAGCTCTGCCCCAATGCTCGAAGTCAGGCAGCACGGTTGCGCCGGGATTCAGGTTTGCGGGAACCAGCGGCGGCGTGGGGCGGAGGGACCGCGGAGTTCCATTGGAGCCAATCCAGGATGTGAGGCACGGTTTGCAGAACCGTCGGTTTACTGCCGTTTCTCCCAGAGTGTCGCAGCCGTAGGATCATCCTCGTCCTTGACATTGGTGCTCATCGTGCCAAGGGAGTCGATAGCTATTCGGACAACGTCACCGGCCGTGAGTGAACGCGGAGTTTTCATTGCCATCCCGACGCCAGCAGGAGTTCCCGTGAGAATGATATCGCCCGGAAACAGCCGGATGCTTGCACTGATTGACTCGATCAGGCTCTCAACATCGTAGGTCATGTGGGCTGTCGTGTCGTCCTGCCGCAATTCTCCGTTTACCCAAAGTCGGAGACCCATAGCGTGCGGATCAGCCGAACTGTCTGGCGTGACGAGCCACGGTCCGGTCGGACAGAATGAGTCGTAGCCTTTGCCACGGAGGACCTGGAGGAAGAGGGGATGCTTCGCTTGGTCTTCGAGCACGACATCGCGAGCGGTGACGTCGTTCGCGATCATGAAGCCCGCCACATGGGCCATGGCATCCGAGTATCGCACCCGCCTGCCTCCGGTCCCGATCACTACCGCAAGCTCTGCCTCGTAATCCAGCAAACGGGTTTCGGGCGGCCGGATGATGTCATCGTTGGGACCAACGACCGATCCGGGTGATTTGGCAAACAGCACCGGTCGAGAAGGGCTAGGTTGGCCGCTACTGACCTCGTTCATGTGACCTGCATAGTTCGCCCCGACGGCGATGATCTGACGGGGCGCCGGTACCGGCGGACCGAGCCTGACCTCGCTGATGCGCATGCGCGGCGCGCCTTCCACGGCCCATGAAGATATCGCCGGCCGAAGGTGTCCTAGGAGACCAACCAGGGGCGTCATATCCACCGACATGCCGAGACTCCCAAGTAGCGGCGCCAAAGGCACAAGGTGCTCATCATCCGCCAGCACGGCCGGGCGCTCTGCCCCGTGCAAGCCGAAGCTAACAAGCCTCACGCCGACACCACCCTGTCTAGCACAGTATCGGGTTGAGTCCGCATCTCGCCTTGGGCACGCTACCCATTCGGCGCCGCAATGTGGTGCCGACCTTGGCTATGACGGCCCCGCAAAGAACGCGCGAGCCAGCTCGAAATTGTCGTAGTAGCGCCAGAACTCAACGATGAGGCCGGCGTCCATCCGCATGACGTCGACCGCCGTACCGGTGAATGAGAGCGACGTTTTTGAACCGCGCATCTGTACAATGCTTGTCGCATATTCGTCGTTTGCCATTATCGAGACGATGTCCTGCTGAAAACCAGCGCCAGCAGCACCGAAGTACACCTTCCAATACTTCATCACATCCTCGACGCCAACATAGCGTCGAGCGGGCGGCACGACCCCGGACTCGTGCCAAATGATGTCAGCACTGAACATCCGGCGGATGGCGTCGAGATCACCGCGTTCAAGCCGAGTGTGACCGTCGATCACCACAGCCGCATTCGGGTGAACAGCACCGGTGGGCTTATACAGCAGCATCTCGAGCCCTTCGAATAGCCAGGGAACCAACCGCCCGGCGCATGGTACGTGCGATTCCTACGATATTCAGTCGCCGCGAAACGCGGCCATGATGCGGGCCGTGTCGGCGAAGATTCGGTAGCGGATTGCGACACCGTCGGCAAACGTCCACACGTGTGCGGAGTCCCCAACGAAGTCGCGCCCGTTGTGTCGCATCGTCGTCTCTAGGTGCAGGAATGCTACAACCGTGTCGCCCTCGGCCACGATGTCAACGACATCAAACGCTTTGAAGGACGCGAGCTTACCAAGTTCCTCAAAGTAGCGTGCAACCTCATTCTTGCCGCGGAACACGCCGCCCACAGGATGATCTGGGGGAAGCGGGTCGATCCAGTCGACGTCGTCTGCGATGGCGTCCATGAATGGTCCCAGGTCGCGCCGGCTGAAGGCCTCGTATGCGTCTCGTACTCGCCGCTTGTTCGCCTGATCCGACATTAGCGCCCCTCCAATCCGGCACGAGCGATTCTCGCCGACGCCATGCTGCGGAGCAGGCATCCCTGTGGAAGTCACGCGAACCCCGCACACACGATACTGCGCGATCGGTCAAGGCGGTGAATCGTCGCTGACCGTCCAGGGCCTCATGTCGGGCTACCAGGCCCTCGCGGTGAAGGTGACCCGCCATCGCCGGACCGCGGCGCCGGGTTGTCGGCCATAGGTTCTCCGGCGGCAGGCGCGGGAGGGGGATAACATCGGCACAGCCCATCCCTTGCGGGACCGGTCGGGGTGAGTGGCCGGCCTGGCGGTCCCTGTACTCCGCGTTCGTGCACAGGACGAAGAGCGTGTGATCGACGTCGCAGCGTTCGCCACCCGAGCGAGCACCCGCTGTCCCCGCTGTCATGGTCAGACCCCGACCTTGATGCAGCCCACGCAAGTGCGGCGCACCCGCACTGGCGCGTCCCGCCGCTGTGACTGGCCCTTGATCAGCCTGCCGCTTCTCGCCTCAAAGCTGAGGCTTCCATCGCGCTGGTGCCCGATCGTGTAGGCACCCTCGTGCAGCCGCCGGTGATGAAAGCCGCAGAGCGAGACCAGGTTGCTCCGATCAGTGCGGCCACCTTGTCCCCAGGGCTGCAGGTGGTGAGCATGCGTCCGCCGCACAGGGACCGGGCGACCAGGAAAACAGCAGGCCTGTCCCGCGCGTTGAGAGCAGTGCGCAGCCGGGGCGAGCCAGTCCGCCGCGAGCGGCCGAGGTCGATCGGCAGTCCCTCGCGCTCCCAGAGCTCCATCACCTCTGCCTCGCAGGCCAGCCGCTCCGCCACCGAGGGCGGCAGTGCCTGCCCATCCTCCAACGTGCAGCGACCACCCTCCTGCTTGCCGCTCAGCAGCGAGGCATCGACGTGAACCACCATCCGAGTCCGACCAGGTGCGCCCTCCAGATCGGCCGGTGCCACGCCGGTGGCATGCTCGCAGACAGCTACCAGCGCGTCAGCCCGGCGCGCCGCCCAGGGGTCCTCCGCTGGATCCGGCACCTGGGGCGCTTCCTGCCCCTCGGCCAGCGTCTCTCCAGCCGCCTGAGCCGGCTGCTGCGCCCGCTCCAGAGCGATCGACTCCAGCACCGAAGCCACCAGCGCACCCTCCTCCGGCGGCAAAAGCGCGACCAGGCGGCAGCATCCCGTCCTCGCGGTAGCTGGTCCAGAGGCCGCGGTTGGCAAGCTGCGCTTCAGGGTTGCCGTCCCGAGCCTGGCGGTAGAGGCGGCAGATCCTGCTCAGCTGGCCGGCTGTCAGCTCGCGGCCCAGCTCGACCCAGCCCTCCTCATCGGCGGCAGTGGCGACACTCGCCAGCGCTCTGGCCTTGTCCAGCGAGAGCTCACCGGTGCGGAAGGCGGCTCGGGTCAGCGGCAGAGCCCCCAGCGCAG